>NZ_CP040908.1:0-300000 GCF_013488205.1 Empedobacter falsenii
AGGAACGATAGTTATTCTAGATCAAGAAGAAAAAATAGAAATAGCCAAAGAAGAAAGATTTGTCCTAAGAAACTGGAGTTATTATGAGCTCATAAATAAAATAAAATACAAAGCTGATAAAGCAGGTATTGAGCTTATAACAGCTTAAACCATAATTTAGGAGGGTGATTTGTACACCCATAGGGTGAGGTGATTGTTAACGCTCATCAAATGTGAAAAACATATACAAAGGGGGATTTTTGAGATTTTATTGAAACTTGCTAGATACTCCCAACATAAAGGCAGGATAAAGGCAACATAGTGGCAGTAGAATGTATGTAAGGGTTATTCGGTTCAGTTAGAATAGTAAAATGTAAAAAGTATTATGTACAAATTAGAATTTAAAATTGATGCTCGAGTTTTTTTATTCTACAATTATGAAGTTTTATGATTAACTAATGAAGCGAAAACAATAGTTTTATTCTAAATTTGTACAACAAAAACAACTATAAAAATGGCTGAAAAAATATGGTTATCATCTCCACATATGGGTGGAAATGAATTAAAATATATTCACGAAGCATTCGATGCAAACTGGGTAGCGCCTTTAGGACCAAATGTTAATGGTTTTGAAGCAGATTTAGAAAAATTCTTAAATGCAGATGTTAAAGTAGCTGCTTTATCTGCTGGTACAGCGGCAATTCATTTAGCTTTGATTGAATGTGGAGTTGGCTACGGAGATGAGGTTCTTTGCCAATCAATGACATTCTCAGCAACTGCAAATCCAATTGCTTATCAAGGCGCAACACCTGTTTTCATCGATTCTGAAAAAGATACATGGAATCTTTGTCCAATTGCATTAGAAGAGGCTATTAAAGATCGTATTGCAAAAGGAAAAACGCCAAAAGCAATATTAGCGGTTCATTTGTATGGAATGCCTTATAAGGTTGACGAAGTACATGCTGTTGCCGATAAATATAACATTCCAGTGATCGAAGATGCTGCGGAAGCTTTAGGGTCTACTTTCAAAGGTAAATCTGCGGGAACATTTGGACGTTTTGGTGTTTTATCATTCAACGGGAATAAAATTATCACCACTTCGGGTGGAGGAGCTTTGGTTTCCCATACACAAGAAGATAAAGATAAAGCAGTATTTTTAGCGACACAAGCGCGTGATAATGCACCTCATTATCAACATTCGCATATTGGGTACAATTACCGTATGAGTAATATTACAGCAGGTATCGGTCGTGGACAAATGGAAGTTTTAGCGGATAGAGTAGCAGCTCGTCGTGCAATGAATAAATTCTACCAAGAGTTGTTTTCGGATATTGATGGCGTAACTGTTTTTGTAGAACCAAGTTCTGATTATTTCTCTAACCATTGGTTATCTGCGATTTTAATTGATCCAAAAGTAGCTGGGAAAACGCGTGAAGATTTGCGTCTAGCATTCTTGGTAGATGATATCGAATCTCGTCCATTATGGAAACCAATGCACATGCAACCTGTTTTTGCAGATGCACCTTATTATGGAGGAACTGTAGCCGAAAAATTATTCGAAAATGGATTATGTCTTCCTTCTGGTTCTAATTTAAGAGATATGGAACGCGAACGAATTACAGCTAAAGTAAAAGAAGTATTTGGAAAATAATTTTTAAAAATATAATATCAATCAAATCCTCTTAAGTTTCTTAGGAGGATTTTTTGTTTATTAAAGCATTTATCTTCATCTTATCGTCAGTCAGAGTGGCGTTTGCAAAACGTTGTATCGAAGACTTAGACGATAAACAAAGTTAAATCTCTCTCGTTAAAAAATAATGTAATTATCTACAAATAAAACCCAGAATCCCCAGTAATCCTTTCCTTCGTGAATTTCCGGAAAGCAATGAGATGTAGAATAAAACTTATCGGAAAAATACTGAGATAAAGCAACCAATCTACTTTTTCATTTAAAATAATCGTTAGAAAAAAACAGACAATAAGCATCGAAAGTAAACCAATTGGAAATTGATGATTGATAAAAATATATTTGATTGGAAAAGTAATAATAATTGCTCCTAAACAACTTATTCCGTAACCAAAATAGGTTGGATTTAGAAATAAAGCCATTATCAAACAAGGTAAAATAAAGAGCAAACTATTTAGGCTAAAATCAATTTCATTCTTTAGTATATATTGTTTGTTGGATAATTTTGAACTTATAAAGTAAGCTAATTTCTCTGTTTTTTGAATATTTCCGAGAAGAAGAAAAAGAATTCCTACAATAGAAACGAGAAACAAATTCAGGTTATTTTCAATCAATCCTTGATACGAAATGTAATAGGCGCCAATAAAAATGAGATAATTAATTTTGAATCGTCTAAGTTGAACAATCGTCAAAACATCTAAAATTCGAAGTCTATTTTTCACCATTGGTTTACCAATTTTTCCATTATAAAAAGTGAAAAATAGAATGAAAGCAAAAATAACCGCTAAACTAATCATCCAACCAAAATGAATAGCCACAATAATGTTGAAAACATTAACAAGGATGAGGTCTATAAGATAAATGAGATAGGTTTTTCGGGGGGTGAATAAACCTTTTAAAAGTCCGAAATCTTTTCTGATATTCACTTGCTGACTTGCCATAAAACTAAAAAATAGAACAAGATATTCTTTATAATCGAAAGCAGGGAAACTCGGAAAACTACCATTCAATATTTTGAAAATAATGACAAAATAAAGGATAAAAGGTATCCAAAATTTAGACGAATCGTTGTAGGTTAATTGGCGAAAACGGTTGATATAAATGATTTTTAGCGTATATAGAATTTTATCCATGATCGATTGATTGCATAAACAAGTTCATAATATTTTCATTCTCAACTTCCGTGATTTGTTGCTCATTTACATAAAAAGTTTTAGTCAAATAAGGCGAAACAATTTCGATAATATGCGAAGAAACAAACACAATATTTTCCTTTGCTAATTCTCTAATTTTATGGAGTAAAACATAATTACTTTCGATATCTAAACCATTAAAAGGTTCATCGAAAATATAAATTTTATAATCATCAAATTGTAAAATAGTATTGACATATGCCTTTTTCAGTGTTCCTGTCGACATTGTTTTAAGTAAAACTTTTTCGTCAATATCAAAGATTCGAGTTGAATTTGAATTCTTTCTACCTGATACTTTTTGATAAAATTTATAAAATTCTTCTGCTGTCAAATATTCATAAATCATCGGTTCTGTTGCTAAAAATGCAACATCAGAAGGTTGTAGAATTTCATTGTTTAATCTAATTGTTCCTTCATAGGATTTCAAACCGCACAAGGTTTTTAGAAAAGTACTTTTTCCTTGTCCATTTCTCCCAAAAACGCCATACAAACCATTTGAATCTATTTTGAGATCGATCGCTTTCAAAATAACTTTATCTAAATCATAACTGATTTTTTCAAGATTAATTTCTAAAATTGGTTGAACCATTTTTACAGAGTTTTAGTGGAATAAAGATAAAAGTACTCGAATAATTTGTTATAAGTTGATTATCGGTTAAATTTGTAATCAAATTGATCAGAAATTATGATTGACCAAATCAAACAATATATTGAAGAAGTAAAAAACTTCCATTCAACAAATGCTGCTGAAATTGAAGAATTCAGAATTAAATTTTTAGGAAAAAAAGGAATTTTAACAGACTTGTTTACACAGTTCAAATCTGTTCCGAATGAACAAAAAAAGGAATTTGGTCAAGTTGTAAATGAATTAAAAACATTGGCAACTGAAAAATCAACTGTTCTTAAAAATGAAATCTCAAACGAAGGAAAAACTGATTCTTCTTTAGATTTGACGCGTCCTGGAGAGCCTTTTACATTGGGTTCTCGTCATCCAATTAACATTACAAAAAATCGTATTATCGAGATTTTTAATCGCATTGGATTCAGCGTTTCTGAAGGGCCAGAAATCGAAGATGATTGGCACAATTTTACAGCGTTAAATTTGCCTGCACATCACCCTGCGAGAGACATGCAAGATACATTTTTCATCGAAACTGATCCAGATATTGTGTTGCGTACGCATACATCGTCTACGCAGATTCGTCATATGGAGAAAAATCAACCACCAATGCGTTTCTTAGCACCTGGTCGTGTTTACCGTAACGAAGCGATTTCGTCTCGTTCGCATATGATGTTCCACCAAATCGAAGGTTTATACATCGACGAAGGTGTTTCGTTTGCAGATTTGAAACAAACTTTAAGTTATTTTACAACTGAGTTATTTGGTAAATCTGAAATTCGTTTACGTCCGTCATATTTCCCATTTACAGAGCCTTCTGCGGAGGTTGACGTGTATTGGGGATTAGAAACAGAAACTGATTATCGTATGACAAAAGGTACAGGTTGGTTAGAAATTATGGGATGTGGAATGGTAGATCCTAACGTTTTGCGCAATGTAGATATCGATCCTGAAAAATATTCGGGTTATGCATTCGGTATGGGAATTGAGCGTATTGCGTTGTTGTTGTATCAAATTGGGGATATCCGTTTGTACACAGAAAATGATAAACGTTTCTTAGAGCAATTCCAATCAGAATTATTTTAAGATTAATAAAATATAAAGACTAGAAGGAACTCAATTTGAGTTCCTTTTTTTATTTACTACCTTTATGTAAACAAATGTTATTCATGAAAATACTCAATTCAAAACAGATAAAAGAATGGGATCAATTAACGATTAAACATCAAAATATATCCTCTTGGGATTTGATGGAGCGAGCTGTATTGAAATTGACTGAAAATATAGTGAATGATATTCCATCTAAAGAATTACCAATAATTATTTTTTGCGGAAAAGGAAATAATGGAGGAGATGGATTAGGAGTTGCAAGAGAATTGAAAAAATTAGGCTATAAAACATTGATTTATATATTGAAATCAGAGAATTATAGCGAAGATAATTTAAAGAATCAACAACTTTTGAGTTCTAATGATTTACATTTTTTTAATTTGAATGAAGAGTTACAACTTTCTGAAAATTCAGTTATTATCGATGCTATTTTCGGGATTGGAATTAATCAACCTTTGCAGGATGATTGGAATTCAATTTTCAATCAAATAGAAAAGTCAAATCCGACGCAAATTATCTCGATAGATTTGCCTTCTGGTTTTATTGCTGATTCTCCTATGCAAAAATATTTTCCGTGTTGTAAATCAAATAAAACATATACTTTTCAGGTTCCTAAATTAGGTTTATTATTTCCTGAAAATCAGATTTACACCGATGAATTTATTTTATTAGATATTGGATTAGAACAAAATGTGAGTAATGAATTTGAGACAGATTATTATTTTATACAGAAAAATGATGTTCAGAAATTTCTAAAGAAACCAAGTAAATTTTCGCACAAAGGTACATTTGGTCATACGTTGATAATTGGTGGAAGTTTAGGAAAAATAGGTTCAATTGTTTTAAGTGCAAAAGCAGCCTTGAAGACGGGTAGTGGTTTGGTAACGACTTATACCCCTCAATGTGGATTAAATATTTTGCAAACAAATTTGATAGAATCAATGAGTTTGGTTGATGATTCAGAAAAACAAATTGAACATTTTCCTGAGATAAAAATTTATCAAGGAGTTGCTGTTGGAATGGGAATGGGACAAGACCCAACTACAGAAGCAAATTTTATCAATTGGATTAATAATAAAAAACAGCCTTTGGTGATTGATGCTGATGCATTAAATTGTTTAGCTAAACAGAAAGATTGTTTTACGTTTATTCCACAAGATTCAGTTTTAACGCCGCATCCAAAAGAATTACAACGTTTAATTGGAGAATGGGAAAATGATTTTGAGAAATTAGAAAAAGTTAAAAAACTTGCTGTTTTTCATCAATTGATATTTATTATAAAAGGTTTTTATACTGCAGTTATTACATCCGATGGTAAAACTTATTTCAATTCGACAGGTAATTGGGGAATGGCAACTGCTGGATCTGGAGATACGTTGAGTGGAATTATTGCGTCGTTAATTGGACAAGGTTATAATTCATCAGAAGCTTCAATTTTAGGTGTTTATTTACATGGATTGGCTGGAGATTTGGCTGTAAAGAAAATTCATCAACATAGTTTAATTGCGTCAAATATTAGTGATTTTATTAGTGAAGCTTATTTTTATTTGGATTCGAATTTTTGAAAAAATAACAAAAAAACGGAACTCAATTTGAATTCCGTTTTTTGTTGAATATCTTTTCTAACTTGGTTTTGTCAATCTGTTGATTGTTGACTTCTACAAAATAATCTTGTTGCCAATTTTGAGTTTTTTCCGCTTGTTTATTTTCAGGTTTTACCCAATTCGGATAAACTCTAAAACCTCGTTTTCCTTCTTTTTTAGCAGAAGTTAAAATATGTTTTTCAATTAAAATTGATTTCGGAAAAATATAAAAACCTAGTTTAGAATCATCTTCTGCCGCAATAATGTAATAATCAAATACATCATTTTCGTCGAAAGGTTCGGTTTGTTTAGCTGTATTTCGTTTCCATAACGTTACAAATTGACCAACTTTTTTAGGCGTAATTTTCGCTTTTCTAAATTTTATAGAAAATTCTTTAACATTGAAATTATAACCTATATATTCGTCACATTCTGCATCTTTTTCAAGAGTTGAAATGGATAAATTCATTGATTTTAGAACAAAATCTTCGAATTTTCGAATAATTTCAGTCATTTATTTCAATTGTTGATAAAAGTATAAATCATAAGTTGGAAATAAATTTGGATAGAAAATTTTTCCTAAATCATTCAAAATAATATCTGGGCGAAGAATTCCTTGTTCAAAATAATCATTCGAACCTTTTGCATTCAATCGTTTGTTGTAAGCGTACACATTTCCTTTCTTAAACGCATCAAACCACGCATAATTTGGATAAGAAGCTTTCATTTCTGCCAACGAATTCACGTTTGTTACATTGATCCAATAATTTGCAGATTTTCCAGCTGTATAAACTTCTTCAAATGTTAAGCTCAAACTATTTTCACCTGTTTTATTCTTGAAAATATAATTTCCTTTTGCATCGTCAATCAATTTTGCTTGCAACAAATCATTTGTCGGAACGTACCAAATGTCGCCATACATTGTATTAACAATTGTAGAAACATTACCTTGTGCTTTGGTTTGAATGATATTTTTGATTGAATCGTAATTATTTTTAACCGTTTCTACGCGTTTTTCAGCTTCTGTATCTTTTCCGAATAATTTTCCGAAAACCTTCAAATATTCAACTTGTCCCAACGGGTTTTGCTCTTTGTATTCATCCAAATACAACACTTTTATCCCATTTTGTTCCAATTGTTGATGAAATTTTGCCAAAACAGGATTTGAATTTGCAATAATCAATTGTGGTTTATTTTTTAAGATAATTTCTGTGAATAATTCGTTTGAATTTCCAACTTTTAAGATTGATTTATTTGCAATTCCTTCGGCAATTTTAGGATTGTAAATAAAATCTGCATCGCAAACTCCTTTGATTAAGTCAAGACTTCCTAATTGATCTAAAAACGTAACAGCAGATGAAGTTTCTACCATAACAGTTTTGATAGGCAAGTCTTTTTTATCAAATGAAATCGTATTTCCAGATGATTTTATGGTGATTGTTTCGTTGTTTTCTTCGATAGAAATATTTTTTGCAAACTGAAAAATTGTATTTTCTTGTTCGGTTTTAACAGCTTCTTTCGACTGTTTACAACTACTAATGGCAAGAAGAATGAATGAACTTAGAATTAATTTTTTAATCATTTTGGATTGAATTTAGAGGAAGCAAGTTAAGAATTCTGTCAAAATCATAAAAAAATATTTTTGTAAGCAATTGATACGTTGTAAATTAAATTATTGTTAAAAATTTTTCTGAAAAAGCTTAGGTTTTTACGATAAAAGTGCTGTATATTTGCATTCGAAAATAAGGGAAAATACTTTCAATTATTTCAAACGGCCGAGTGGCGCAACTGAATAGCGCACTTGATTACGGCTCAAGAGGTTACAGGTTTGAATCCTGTCTCGGTCACAAAAATGCTCAGCGTCAATCGTTGAGCTTTTTTTATGAATGTTAAATTCTATTGTTATCAATAAAAAAGTCCATCTACAAATTGTAAATGGACTTTTTGGATTTTTATTATTTCTTTCTGAAGTAAACTTCAACTGGAACTCCTTCAAAATTGAATTCCTTTCTCAATTGATTTTCGATAAATCGTTTGTAAGGATCTCTAATATATTGCGGCAAGTTACAGAAAAACGCGAATTGAGGCGTTTTTGTAGGTAACTGCGTTACATATTTGATTTTGATGTATTTTCCTTTTACTGCAGGTGGAGGTGTAATCTCGATAATCGGTAACAAGGTTTCGTTTAACTTACTTGTTTTGATACGACGACTACGATTCTCGTAAACTTCTATAAATGTATCAACAGCTTTCAAGACACGTTGTTTTGTAAGAGCCGAGATAAACAACACAGGAACGTCTGTAAAAGGCGCAATACGTTTTAGAATAGCATCTTTGTATTCTTTCATTGTATTGGTTTCTTTCTCCAATAAATCCCATTTGTTGATTAAGATGACAACACCTTTTCGGTTACGTTCTGCTAAATAAAGAATGTTCAAATCCTGTGCTTCAATTCCACGTTCTGCATCAATTACCAAGACGCAAACGTCACATTCTTCGATTGCACGAACCGAACGCATCACAGAATAAAATTCTAAATCTTCGCTAACTTTTCCTTTTTTACGCATTCCAGCAGTGTCTACCAAAACAAATTCGTGTCCAAATTTATTGTACAACGTTTCGATAGAATCACGTGTTGTTCCTGCGATATCCGTTACAATATTACGTTCTTCACCTAATAATGCATTGATTAATGTAGATTTTCCAGCATTTGGACGACCTACGATTGTAATTTTAGGTAAACCTTCGAATGGATCAATGTGTTCTTCTTCTGTAAAACAATCTACCACATCATCCAATAATTCACCTGTTCCACTTCCGCTCATTGCAGCGATTGTGTACATTTTTTCGAATCCTAAGTTATAAAACTCATAAGAATCGTCTAAATTTTTGTTGGTATCGACCTTATTCACAACTAAGAATGTAGGCTTCTTAGTGCGTCTTAAAAGGTTGCCAACTTCCTTATCCATATCCGTTAAACCAACTTGATTGTCTACCATGAACAAAATTACATTTGCTTCATCAATAGCTAATTCAACTTGCTTGCGGATCTCTTCTTCAAAGGTATCATCTGAACCAACGACATACCCTCCGGTATCGATTACGGTAAACTCTTTTCCATTCCAATCAGATTTTCCATAATGACGATCACGTGTAACACCAGAAGTGTCATCAACGATAGCTTGTCTTTTTTGGATCATTCTGTTGAAGAACGTAGATTTACCAACGTTTGGTCTTCCTACAATTGCAACTATATTTGACATTTTGCAAAGGTATAATTTTTAGAATTATTTTTTACATTAATTTTTTGATTGAGAAAGTATTGTAAATAAAAAAGGTTAGATAAACTCTAACCTTACTCAATTTTTATTTTACAACTTTAAGAAGTTCTTTTTCAGCAACCACTTTTCTAAGGCCAGAACTTGAGAAACGGTGGTCTCTTGAATTGTAATACAATTCGATTCCTTTTTCTTCACAATATTTACGTCCTGTGAAGTTTTTATCTTGATATTCAATACCTAAAATACGCACATCAATTTTGAAAGATCTCAAAACATCTTCCAAATCTTCTTCAGTTGCATAAGGCACAATTTCGTCAACAAATTTGCAACCTTTTAACTGAATGTAGCGTTCTACAACAGTTTGTGTTGGTTTGTTTTTTTCTGGTCGATCTAATGTTGGATCTGTTTGTAAACCTACAATCAAATAATCACAATGTTGTTTTGCGTCTTCTAGCATTTTGATATGTCCAGCATGGAGCAAATCAAAAGCACTAAATGTAATTCCGATTTTCATAGTCAATTAGTTTAGTATTTTATAGTTAGTTTTTGTTAATCTTCAGATGATCGGTTGTAATCATCTTCGATGCGAATGATGTCTTCCTCGCCAAAATACGTACCATGTTGAACTTCGATAAAAATTAATGTCTCATTACCTATGTTCTGAATACGATGTTTTGCTTTTAATGGAATAATAACGACTTCACCAGCTTTGTATTCATATTCTTTATCATCAAGTGTTACCATTGCAGTTCCTTGAACAATTGTCCATACTTCTGCACGATGATTGTGATATTGATAAGACAAACGCCCGCCAACATTCACTTCTATTCTCTTCAATTTATATATATCGGTGTCCTCTAATACGTAGTAAGAACCCCAGGGTCTATTTCCTATTTCCATGTTTTACGCAATTTACGGAATATTTAGATACAACTCTAAAATACTTGATGAATAAATTGTTATATTCATTCAAAAAAAAAACCTCAAACACATGCTTGAGGTTTTATAAATGTGGTGGTGCCTCCAGGAATCGAACCAGGGACACAAGGATTTTCAGTCCTTTGCTCTACCAACTGAGCTAAGGCACCGTCATTTTGGATTGCAAATATAAGAAGGTTTATTTGTCATTTCCAAAATTATTTTTAAATATTTTTTGTTAATTTTTTAAGTAGTTGATTTTTATTCATTTATTTTTATAAAAAATTACGAATCTGTAACAAATGGAATGGTCAATCACACTTTTGCACATCTGGAATTTTATCAAAGAATGGTATTGGGTTCCGCTTACAATCCTTTATATAATGGTGATTGTTACTATTTTGATCGAAAATCGAAACCCAACCAAAACAATTGCATGGATATTAGTGATTGTTTTTCTACCGTTTATTGGAATAATCTTATATTTTTTCTTTGGACAGAAATTTAAAAAAGATGAATTTTTTAAACGAATAGATAAGAATCATCAAAAAATCATCAATGAAAAATGGGCTGAAATGGATCAATTTGTTCAAGATGATTTAGATAAAGTAAATACAAGAATAGGTTCGTTGTCACAGGTTTATCGTTATTTAAATAATGCAAGAGTTGCTTATCCTGCAACAAATAATAATGTAAAGTTGTTGATAAATGGAGAAGAAAAATTCCCTCTTTTTTTGGAAGCTTTACGTGAAGCGAAAGATCATATTCATCTCGAATATTATATTTTTGATGAAGATCATATCGGAAATGAAATCATTGATATTCTGATTGAAAAAGCTAAAAAAGGTGTAGAAGTTCGTGTTACTGCGGATGATTTTGGTTCGCCGAAACTAAATAAACATCAATCAAGATTTGATGGAAC
Organism: Empedobacter falsenii; assembly: GCF_013488205.1. NCBI lineage: Bacteria > Pseudomonadati > Bacteroidota > Flavobacteriia > Flavobacteriales > Weeksellaceae > Empedobacter > Empedobacter falsenii. The sequence goes on from NZ_CP040908.1 coordinate 11,293, forward strand.
AGGTGTGGAATTTCAAACATTTTTACCTGTTCGATTTTCTTCTTTGGCGAATTCTAATTACCGTAATCACCGCAAAATTTTGATTGTTGATGGCAAAAAAGCATTTGTAGGCGGAATTAACATTAGTGATAAATACATCAATCAAAATGGTGTAATAAGCCCAAATAATAAGGTTTATTGGCGTGATACTTCTGTGATGATTGAAGGAGATTCTATCAATAGTTTGCAATTGCATTTTTATTTAAATTGGATGATGACGGAAGGCAAAAAGTATAATATTTCTGATCCAAAATATTTTTATTCATCTCAAGAAAATAACGATTTATCAACGGTTAGTTTTGGACTCTCTTCACCAGGAAGTGATTTACATTCGGCAATGGAAGCGATGGTTTTGGCAATTACTTTGGCGAAAAAGAAAGTGCAATTGTGCACGCCATATTTTATACCAAGTGACGAATTTAAGACAGCAATGATGATTGCCGTCTCGAGCGGAGTAGAAGTGGAGTTGATTATTCCTAAAAAAGGCGATTCTATTGTAGTACAACAAGCGTCATTATCGTTTCTAAAGCCTTTGATGAAACGTGGTATAAAAGTGTATTTGTATGAAAAAGGATTTATTCACGCCAAAACAATTACGGTCGATGACAAATTGGCTTTTATTGGAACAGTGAATTTAGATTATCGTAGTTTTATGATTAATTTCGAGGTTACTTCTGTGATAGAGAACGAGACGTTATTACAACAAATGAGTGTTCAATTTGATATAGATAAAGAGGATTCAGAATTATTAACTATTGAAAAGTGGGAAAATAGACCTTGGTATAACCGCGCGTTTGCGTCGATTTGTAGATTATTAGCACCGATATTGTAAATATTTATTATATTTAATTTTAAATCAAGGTAATATGAAAAAGCCATCTTTGTTATCAATTGGAAAAATTGCTATGGGTGCAGTTCTTGCATATGGTTTCCTAAATTTTATAGATCAACCAGATGTTATGATTGAATCTTTTAAAACTGGATTTTTAGAAGGAATATTAGGAAAATAAAACAAAAACCTCCACTTCAATTAAAGTGGAGGTTTTTGTTTTTTATTGATTTTTAAAATCTTCGATTTCTTTTCTAATTTCTTCATATCGACTTCTCAAATCGTCTGAAATATTATTCGGGATATCTTTAATTTTCTTCAATTGTAATGAAATAAAAATCGCAAATAATCCGGTAGAAATAACCGCTAATCCTAGCCATGCAACAGCTGTTAAACCTGCTAATTGTGGTTTTGATAATAAAATAAGCGAAATAACTAATCCTACAATTGCCAAAAATAATGAAACGCCCCAATCTCTTACACCATAATTTTTTAGGTCGAAAGCATAACTAATTCCAGAAATTGAGCGGAATAACACTAAGAACCCAACATAATAAGCAAAAACTTCTAAGCTTAAAATAGGATTAACAACTAACATAAATCCGACAATTGCTGTGATAATTCCATAAGTTAATGTCCAACCCCAACTGTCAATTTCATCTTTATTTGAGATCGAAAAAACAATTTCCGAAATTCCAGAGAATAAAAAAGATACAGCAAAAAATACTGAAAGTGCAACATACGATGCTGTTGGAAATGCGAATGTATAAATTCCAAGTCCAACGAATAATAATCCAATGATTAATAAAATCCACCAATATTTGACAGAATTTTTGATTGATTTGTAAAAAGTACGAGCCATTTTGAAAAAAAATATTTAAAATTATAGACTTAAAATTAAGAAATATTCTAATTAAACCTCTATTTTTTTGTTTTTTTATAATGATTATTGATTTCTTAAAATTCAGGATTTATTTCATGCTTACTAAAAATTAAAATACTCTTAACTTTGAGGTTCGCTTAAAAAATAACGAAAATGAAGTATGGAATAGAGGCGGCTTCTATCTACGTTCCGCATATATATTTACCAATAAAAGATTTAGCAATTCAGCGTAATATTGATCCTGATAAACTTGAAATTGGTTTGGGTTTAAAGAAAATGTCAGTTTTAGACGTTCACGAAGATACTGCAACCATTGCTGCGAATGCTTTGTTGAAATTGATTACTGATTTTAATGTTAATCCAAACGAAATCGGACGAATTTATTTAGGAACAGAAAGTGCTTTGGATGGCGCAAAACCAACGGCAACTTACGCAGTTCAGTTAGTGGAATCTGTTTTGGCAAATCAATTTGGAGAACGTCCTTTCAAACACACAGATGTTGTGGATATGACGTTTGCGTGCGTGGGTGGAGTAGATGCGATGCACAATTCTATCGATTATGTTCGTGTAAATCCAGCTAAAAAGGCGATTGTAATTGCAGCAGATTATGCAAAATATGGCTTAGAATCGACGGGAGAATATACGCAAGGTGCTGGTGCAGTAGCGATGTTAATTTCAAATCAACCAGATTTGATTGCGTTTGATAATAATTGGGGAATTGGAATGGAATCTGTTTTTGATTTCTTTAAGCCTCATCAATCAACTTCTGATGCAACAATTTTGAATGCTTTAGGAACTACAAAATCTGAAATCGAAATCTTTTCTGATGAACCAATTTTCGAAGGTCAATATTCTAACGAATGTTATAAAAATAGAGTAAGAGAAGCTTATTTTAACTTTAAAGATGAGGCTAAAGTAGAAGGTAAAATGTACGAAAATTGGCGATATATTGCTTTTCACTTGCCTTATGCATTTCAAGGAAAAAGAATGTTTTCGGATGTTTTTGCGTTAGAAAATAATCAAGATAATTCGAATGATAATTTGAAAATTGTTTCAAAATCGGATGAATATAAAGCGTTAATCAAAGAAAAAGTAGAACCAACTCAACGTGCTTCTTCTGAGATCGGAAATATGTACACAGCTTCTGTTTTCACGGCATTTTTATCGGCTTTACAAGTGAGTGCTGATAATGATGAAGAGTTGAATGGAAAAACTGTTGGATTTATTGCGTATGGTTCTGGATCTAAATCAAAAGTTTTTCAAGGACAAATTGGCGAAGGTTGGAAAAATGTGATGAATAAAATGGATTTGTTCAATTATTTGAATCAAAGAGAAGCGATTTCTTTTGAACAATACCAAAATCTACACAATAAAAATCTGAAAACATCAATCAATGCTTCAAAAGGATTTGCTTTAGATCGCATTGAAACTGAAATTCCAGATTTGAAAGGTGCAAGATATTATACTTTTAAAGGATAAAATATAAAAAAATCGCTCATTTGAGCGATTTTTTTATACTATTTTCTGCTTCCATTTCCCTCGTTTAAAGAGAATAAATGCTAAAATTGCAATAAACGTTTCCGAAACAGGAATTGCTATAAAAACGCCTTCTTCTTTTAGGTTGAAATGATACGTTAATACATACGCTAATGGAATTTGGAATAACCAAAATCCAACAAAATTAATAATCGTTGGCGTCATCGTATCTCCAGCGCCGTTAAAAGCATTCATCATTACCATTCCAATTCCGTATAATAAAAAACCAGTTGCAAGAATGTACATTCCCTCTTTTGCAACGATTTTGATATGTTCTTCTGTTGTAAAAATTGAGACTAAATAATTGCTTAATCCATAGAAAATAACACTTACAATCAACATGTAAATGATGTTAAATTTCATGGTCATAAGGACTGATTTTTCTGCTTTTTCGGGATTTTTATTTCCTAAGTTTTGACCAACTAAAGTTGCCGCAGCATTGCTTAATCCCCATGCAGGTAACATAAAAAACATCATCAAACGTAAAGCAGTTTGATAACCAGATGAGGCAATTTCTCCACCAGATTGAGCAACAATTCGAGCGAGAATAATCCAACTACAACTTGCAATAATGTATTGTACAATAGCAGGAACTGCAATTTTTACAATATTGATAATGAGTTTAGATTTTGGAAGGAAATAGCTCCATTTAATTTGAATTAATGAATCTTTTTTCGTTAAACAATACAATTGATAAACCACACCACCACTTCTACCAATCGCAGTAGCTAAGGCTGCTCCTTCTAACCCCATTTCAGGAAAAAAGAACCATCCGCGAACAAGAATTGGACATAGAATAATATTGATTCCGTTGGCTAACCATAAACTTTTCATCGCAATTGCTGCATTTCCAGCTCCACGAAAAATTCCATTAATCAAGAATAATAATACAATTGATAAACAACTTGCCATCATTATTTTAGTGAAATTCTTCCCATATTCTGCGGCTTGTTCGGTTGAGCCCATCCAAATCAATAAATCTTTGGCGAATATAAACCCGAAAATACTCAACAGAATTGTAATGATAATCGATAATAAAATTGCTTGCGAAGCACTTTCCGAAGCTTTTTCGGGTTTCTTTTCACCAATTCTTCGTGCAATAATGGCAGTTGCAGCCATACTTATTCCGATTGAAATTGAATAAACAATTGTTAATAAAGATTCTGTAAGACCAACGGTTTGTATGGCGAAAGCGCTTTCTTTTAAATGTCCTACAAAATATAAATCGACCAATGCAAAGACAGATTCCATCACCATTTCGAACATCATCGGAATTGCTAATAGAAATACTGATTTTTTGATTGGTAACGCGGTTAAATCTAAGTTTTCGCTTGAAAAAGATTGTTTAATCAACGAAAAAATAGACCCAATTTTGGCTGTTAAAGACTTTTCTACAGTCATTTTTTTTGGTTTTTCAAATTAAAAATACTTGATAAATTTTTAAATCAAAATGAATTTAACGTTAAGTTGCCGCGAAGTTTTAAATATTCATTTCAATTAAAATCTGAGAGGATTTTGCGCAAAAATAAATCATTTTTTTCAATACCAATTTATCTTTTTGATTTTATTATCTTTACCAAAACAGCTATACTAAGAAGAAATGAAAAAAACTGCTTTTATTTTATTTAATGTTGCCCTTATGGTAGGAGTGAATGCACAGAGTTATAAGAAAAAGTATCCAGATACAAAAAAAATTGATCATGTTGATACGTATTTTGGAGAGAATGTACAAGATCCATATCGTTGGTTGGAAGACGATTTGTCTGAGGATACTAAGAAATGGGTGATCGAACAAAATAAAGCAACTTATGCTTATTTGAATGAAATTCCGTTACGTACACAATTGAAAAAATCGTTGACGGATATCTGGAATTACGAGAAAATTTCAACGCCTTTTAAAGAAGGAGATTATACATATTACTACAAAAATGATGGTTTACAACAACACTCTGTTTTGTACCGTAAATTAGGTGAAAACGGAACAGAAGAAATTTTCTTAGATCCGAATAAATTCTCTAAAGATGGTTCTGTTTCTTTGGCTGATGTTAGCTTTTCTAAAGATGGAAGTCTAGTTGCCTATTCTATTTCAGAAGGTGGATCAGATTGGAGAAAAGTAATTGTTCTGAACGCAAAAGACAAAACACAAGTTGGAGAAACATTGATTGATGTTAAATTCTCTGGAACAGCTTGGAAAGGAAACGACGGTTTCTATTATTCTTCTTATGATAAACCAAAAGGATCTGAATTATCAGAAAAAACAGATCAACACAAATTATATTACCACAAATTAGGAACGGCTCAGAAAAAAGATCAATTGATTTTTGGGGGAGCAGAAACACCTCGTCGCTATGTTGGTGCTTATTTGACAGATGATGAACGTTTCTTAATTATATCTGCAGCTAACACAACAACTGGAAATGAGTTGTATTATCAAGATTTGTCTCAAGTAAATAGTCCAATCAAAACGATTGTGAATAATTTTGACACAAATACTTCTGTGATTGATAATGATGGAGAGACTTTCTACATTTTTACAAATAACAAAGCTCCAAACAATAAAGTAGTTAAAGCAACTATTTCTGATTTGAGCGAAGCTGCATGGAAAACAGTTATTCCAGAAACTGAAAATGTATTATCTGTTTCTACAGGAGGAGGTTATTTATTTGCTAAATACTTAAAAGATGCAATTTCGGTTGTGGAGCAATACAAATATGATGGATCAAAAGTCCGTCAAATTACATTGCCTGGAGTTGGTTCTGCATCAGGATTTGGAGGAAAAAAATCAGAGAAAGAAATCTATTTCGGATTTTCAAATTATATCACACCTTCAACAAGTTACAAATACAATGTAGAAACGGGTTCTTCGGATGTTTACATTAAACCAAATGTGAAATTTAATTCAGATGATTATATTTCTGAACAAGTTTTTTATACGTCAAAAGATGGAACAAAAGTTCCGATGATTATTACGTATAAAAAAGGATTGAAGAAAAATGGTAAAAATCCTACAATCGTTTACGGATATGGAGGATTCAACATTAGTTTAACACCAGGATTTAGTCCAGCAACTGCAGCTTGGATTGAAAATGGTGGAGTTTACGCTGTTCCAAACTTACGTGGAGGTGGAGAATATGGTAAAAAATGGCACGATGGAGGTCGTCAATTCAATAAATTGAATGTTTTTAATGATTTCATTGCTGCTGCAGAATATTTACAGAAAAACAATTACACTTCACCAGATTTTACTGCATTATCAGGAGGATCTAATGGAGGTTTATTAGTTGGAGCAACAGAAACAATTAATCCAAAAATAGCAAAAGTAGCATTGCCTGCGGTTGGTGTTTTAGATATGTTACGTTATCATACGTTTACTGCTGGTGCAGGTTGGGGTTATGATTATGGAACAGCTGATGATAGTAAAGAAATGTTCGAGTATTTGAAAGGATATTCACCAGTTCACAATGTAAAAGAAGGAACATGTTATCCTGCTACATTAGTCACAACAGGAGATCATGATGATCGTGTAGTTCCTGCGCATTCGTACAAGTTTGCGGCTAATTTACAAGCGAAACAAGCATGTGATAATCCAGTTTTAATCAGAATTGAAACAAAAGCTGGTCACGGAGCAGGTCGTTCGACAGAAGTTGTGATCAATGAAACAGCTGATAAATATGCGTTCACTTTATGGAACATGGGAATCAAAAAATTGAAATAAAAGATTAATTCAATTCAATCAATAAACTCAAAATCCATCTGAATATTCAGGTGGATTTTTTAATTTTATCCAAAATATAATCGAATGAAAAAATTATTAACACTATTTATTTTATGCTCTACTTTTTCTTTTGGACAGTATATTAAAAAAGCAACTTTAGTTTTATCAGACGGAAAAAAAATGGAAGTTGAAGATGTTTTTTATGGAGATAAAGTTTATGAATATAAACTTAAAATGAATAAGTCTTCTAATCAAGCAATAATAAAAGAAGATGTTTCTGAAATTATTTTTGATTCTATTGATTTTATTAATAAAGTGGATCAAAATACTTATACCGAAATAAAGGATAAATATTATGAAAATGATTTACCTGAAGGTATTTATGAAACAATTGATGATTTTTATAAAAAAAATCCTTCCTCAACAAAAAAGATTGTTGGAAGAGAAGAAGGTCAAAAATATTATGATAATCCAAAAGACTTAATGGCTTTTAAATATGTTGGAAGTGATGATATTTTAAGAAATACTTTTGCAGTTGTTTACAAAGGAAATCTTTACTTAAGCATAAAAGCATCTAATAAAAACGAAGCGAAGGAAATGAAAGGTGGTTTTATGATAGATTATTCAAAAAACTATTTCTTAAAAGTAAAGTTTGCAAATTCGGATTATTTTTACAGCGAAATATCTGCTATTCCTTCAGGTGAAGCAATTACAAAAATGGCTGTAGGAAATTATTATGGAGCACCTTATAGGTTAAAATATATTTTGTATCCTTTTATTTTATTAAATAATGAACAAAAATTTTATGCTGTAAAAAACTGTAAGAGATTTAATGAATATTTTGAAAATAAATTGAATAAAAGGATTCCTTGTGAAAAGGATAATGATTTTTTAGATGATGTAAGAAAACTGATGATTTCGCAAGAATAAACAATTATAATAACCCTAAAATCCATCTGATTATTCAGGTGGATTTTTTAATTTTATCCAAAATATAATCGAATGAAAAAATTATTTACTCTACTTGCCTTATGTTCTACTTTTGTTTTTGGGCAATATATATCGAAAGCGAAAATAACTTCTAAAAGCACAAATAATTCTTTTGAAATAAGAGATGTAAAATACATTAATGATGGAAAAGGATTACAATTCAAAACAGATTTATCAAAAAATACTTTCGCGGTAGTTAGAGTAAAAGATTTCGATTTGGTTTATGATTCTGAAAATTTGTCTAAAAATATTCCTGAAATAAAAGGTGTGTTTAGCAAAGAATCTTTTAGTTATCCTGATGGAGTTTATGTGACAAAAGACGATTTTGTTTCCAAGAATGTAGAAAGTAAAGCATTTGAAATGAAGCCAAATCTTTATGCGGATTTGTTTGAACAATCGGCAGATTTGGTTAATTTTTATGATACAAAAGGAAAATTTCCTGAATTTCAACAACGAGATTATTTTGCAATTGTGCGAAATGGAGATGTTTATTTTAATGTAAAAGAGATAAAAAAGATTGCAAAAGATAAAAAAATCTTGTTAGCGAAAGAGATTCCAAACTTTGCTTATGTTAGAGTAAAAGCAGGATCAGATCATCATTTGTACATGGAATTGCCAAAATCACAACAAAATAATGGCTATTTAATGATGTTTGGAATTGCTGGAGCAATTGCTTCGACTGTTTTAGATACGAAGGATGTTCCAGAAGGTTATTCAGAAAATTATATCAATCTTGTGAAAGAAGGAATTATAACTTTTAATACAAATGATTATAAAGGAATTATTTTTGATACAAAAAATAAAGAATTTGAAATACTGTCGAAATGTTCTGATTTAAATAGTTATGTGACGAAATATAATTCAGAGTTTAATTTAGATTGTAAGGCAGATTATTCTATAGATAAACAAAGAGAAATATTAAATAACCTTTAATAAATATAAAATGAGTACAAAAACATATGCAGCGTTCAATGAAACTGATCCATTAGCGCCACACACAATAGAACGTAGACATTTACACGCGAAGGATATTTTTATCGATATCGAGTATTGTGGGGTTTGTCACAGCGATATTCACACTGCGAAAGGAGATTGGGGAAAACCAAATTATCCGGTTGTTCCTGGGCACGAAATCATTGGTCGAGTAAAAGAAGTAGGTTCTGAAGTTACGAAATTCAAAGTTGGAGATTTGGTTGGAGTAGGTTGTATGGTAGAGTCTTGTCAACATTGTCATTCTTGCGACGAAGGTTTAGAGCAGTATTGTGAAAATGGTTTTACAGGAACGTATAATTCTAAAAACTCGAAACATGGCGGAATTACTTACGGTGGTTATGCAGAAAACATTGTGGTAGAAGAAGATTTTGTGCTTCACGTACCTGAAAATATCGATGTAAAAGCTGCTGCGCCATTGTTGTGTGCGGGAATTACAACTTGGTCTCCTTTGCGTCACTGGAATGTAAAAGCGGGCGATAAAGTAGGGGTAATCGGTCTTGGAGGTTTAGGACATATGGGTGTTAAATTTGCAAAAGCAATGGGTGCACATGTTGTAATGATTACAACTTCTGAGTCGAAAGGTGAAGATGCAAAGAAACTTGGAGCTGATGAGGTTTTGATTTCGAAAGATGCAACACAAATGAAAGCGCATGCAAATTCATTCGATTTTTTATTGAATACAATCCCTGTGAAACATGATGTTAATCCATATTTACAATTATTAAAATTAGATAAAACAATGTGTATGGTGGGTGCTATTGAGCCTTTAGATGCTGTTCACGGAGGTTTATTGATTATGAAACGTCGTAATTTGGCAGGATCTTTAATTGGAGGAATCAAGGAAACACAAGAAATGTTAGATTTTTGTGGAGAACACAATATTGTATCTGATGTAGAAATGATCGATATTCAAAACATTAATACAGCTTACGAGCGAATGATGAAATCGGATGTGAAATATCGTTTTGTGATTGATATCAAATCATTGAAAGAATCTTAATTTAGATATAAAAATAAAAAAATCCGCTCATTAAGCGGATTTTTTTATTGAGTTTTCAAGTTCTATTTCGCAACAGAATCTTTTGTTGTTTCTGCTGGATTTACAGTTTTCGAAGAATCTACCGTAACTCCTTCTACAGAATCTGCCGCAGGAATTTCAGCTTTTTCAACACTTACAGAATCCTCAGCAACTGTTGTTGGCTCTCCAATACTTTTTGCCTCTTGTTTACAAGAAATTGCTGTGAAAGAAATCGCTGCAAAAGCGAATAACGCTAATTTTTTCATTTGATTTTTTTGTTTAATCTATTCTACAAATTATTTTTTCTCTGTTGTTGTAGTCGTAGTTGTTTCAACTTTTACAGGAGTTTCTTTTACAACTTCCGAATCTTTGATCACAACAGAATCTTTTCCTACAGAATCAAATTTTACTGAATCTTCGATTGTTGTAATTGTGTCATTTTTTACTTCTGTTTCAGTTTTTGTTTCTTTCGATCCAAATAAATTACAAGATGTTAAACCAAATGCAGTTCCGATTACTCCTAATACGATTACGTTTAATGCTAATTTTTTCATAACTTTAATTTTTTAAATGTTTAATTGATTTTTTGTTTTTGTTGATTTTTCAATCATTTTGTTGAACCAAAGTTAAGCTGACATCAAAGTTTTTCGAAGCAAAATAGTTGTAAGATGATTGTAATCCAATCATCGAATATTCAACAAATGTTTTACAACAAAATAAATCATTTAACAACGCATTAATAAAGAAATACAACTCAACATATCAAAAAAATTATTTTATTTGTAGTTGTATTAAAAGACAATTTGTAAAATCGAAATTATTTTACAAAATACTGAAAACCAACTTTATAAATTTTATTTTTTGAGCAAATTTACAGATATAGAAATTTTCGAAATTCTGAAAAAAACGATTTCAAATCGATTTTTAGAAGAAAATTCTGCTCAATCCGAAAATATCTCCGATTGGAAGGGGCAAGAAATTACATCTTTCCAAGACGATTTATTCAATAAAACCAGATCTACCGTTAGCGAAAAGTGGTTTTATACGTATTTTAAGTCAGATTTTAAGAAGCTTCCGCGTATTGATATGCTCAATCTTTTGGCGCAATATTGTGGATATAAAAATTGGGCACACTTTCTTAATGTTCAAAAAATAGAACATTTTGGTCCAAATAAAGCTGAAGAATCGACGATTGAAGCAACAGAAAACGAAAATTTTTCATCAGAACATATAACTCCAGAAGAATCTGAAGTAGAGATTCCAGTAGAAGTTAAACTATCAACAGAAAAAGAAATAATTCCTGCAAAAGAGGAAACTGTTAAAACAAAATCTAAGCTAAAATTGATCTCGATAATAGCTGCAGCAATTGTTTTATTGAGCGGAATTGGCGCAACTATTTATTATTCAATTTTTGGTCAGCGCGAATACGAATTTTGTTTTGTAGACTCGGACAGACAAGCTGCAATTACCAATTCTGTTGAGGTTACAATTATTAGAGATGGTTTTACACCACTTTATTTATCGACCAAAACAGGTTGTATCAAATTTGAATCGCAAAAAGATACAATCAAGATGTTTGTGAGTTCGCCTTACTATAAACAAGATACGTTTAAGGTTAATTTACATCAATATAATCAGCCTGAAAAGCTATTGTTAGAGCCAGATGATTATAAGATTATGCTGTATTATTATTCGAATTCAGCAAAAGATTTGAAACAACGAATTTCTAAGCTAAATCAAATGATTGCAGATGATGCGTTGATTTATCAAGTGTATGACAATGATTTTTTTGGTGTAGAGATTCTTTCGAAACAACAATATATCAATTTAGTTACAATGCCTACGACGTCATTAAAGAATTTTTCTTTGATCGAATCGGAAAGGAAAAATGGAAAAATTGTGAAATTAAAATTTAAAATCCAGCAAGATGAGAACGATAAGTAAAATAGTTCAGTTTAGCATGATATTGCTGATGAGTGTTTGGATGATATTTTCGTGCAAAGACGATAAATATAAAGGAGATTACAACCCAGAAGCGATAAAAGGTTACAAAAACGAGGCATCGACAGTAAGTAATAAAATGGATTCTGTGGAAGCTGTAAATTTTATTGCAAAGCAGAAGTTGCGTGAGTTTTTTGAGCTTTCGGCGTTGGCATCTAATACCAATGATACGGTTGTTGATAGTTTGTTGAGAGATCAATTGTTGTCTTATTTTCCTAAAAAAGATACGACCGAAATATTTTCGTTGTTGAGAGAGCTTCGTTCGAAAAAAGTAACATTTACTTCCGTTTCTAAATTTGCAATTTTACCAAAAGATTCGATTACACCCGATTCTATCAAGCGAATTGCGTATACAATTAATTATTTCAATTCGGATAAAAAGTTAATCGAAACCAATAATCATGTTGGTGTATTTGTGTTAAAACAAGAGCCGATCAAATTTCAACGAGAGTTTAAATTCTATTTTAGAACATTAAATGATAAAAAAGACTCGATTCAGAAAGATTCAATCCCATCTGGAGTAATACAAAAGTCAAGAGGAAAATCGCCGAAATAGGCGTCTTCAATATATTCAATAGGTCTAAAATAAGTTAGACCTATTTTTTTGGAATTAGGTCTACATCTTGCCAAAAATTTATCATAATATCCGCCACCGTATCCGACGCGATTTCCTTTTTTATCGGCAACAAACATTGGAATAAAAATAACATCAATCGCTTTAGAATCAATTTCTGAATACTGAGTGGGTTCTGGAATTTGAAGTGAATTTAATACCGTTTCGAAACCTTTTTCTACTTTACAATTAATCATATCATCGCCAACAACCAAAGGCAAAATAACCTCTTTTTGCTGCTGAAATAGCCAATTTATGATTGGATAAGTATTGATTTCGTTATTTTTTTCGATAGGTAAGAAAATATGAAATGTCTGATCTGTAGAAAAATCTAAGTGTTTGATGTGTTCAAAAATTTGATCACTCAAGTCATCCACTTCTTCTTTAGTGAATGATTTTCTCAACGTTCGGTAATATTTTCTAGCTTCAGATTTTGTCATTTCTTCGTAGTTTGATACGAAGTTAAGATCTTACTCAATAATATTATAATTTAAAGAAGTTTTTGTTTTGAGTTTATCCATTTGTTTTTTATTCGAAAAAGCATTTTTCAAAAGTTCTTTTGATAGACCTATTTTTTTAGAGAAATCGTTAAAAGTATCCTTTTTGTAATCAAATTCATCTTTCCACGTATAACCAGGTCGTATGTAACAATAGGTATAATTATAAACTAAACTTTCTACGTTTGTTGCGTTTACTAATTCATCGTAAGTTGAAGTTGCTAATAAAGTCATTTCTCTATTCTTTGATTCAGTTTTAATTTCTCTCAAAACCGAATCATAGCTATCTTTCAGGCTCGAAATATTTGTATCTTGATATTCGGTATCACCCATGCTTTTCATTGGACGAATTTGAAGAATATTTGGTTCGTATTTTCCGTATAATGAGAAAAAATCCCTTAGTTCTAAGAAATTATCTTTATTGAACGTATAATTGATTCTCAAAATAAGATTCGGATTATTTTTCTTTTCTTCATAAATTGCTTGCAGAGCTTCGTGAAATTTATCGAAAGAGGCTTTTCCCATAAAGTTTTCGTAAGCTTCTTGATGTACACCATGCAACGAAATAGTGAATTCATTCAATCCATTACCTACAAGTTCTTTTACCTTTTCTTTGGTTAACAAATTTGCATTAGTTGTAAGCGATATATAAGGAACCTTGTGCGTTTTTCCTAAAGAAACAATTTGCGCTAGATCTTTATACAAAGTAGGTTCTGTTCCACAACCAATTTGCAGTTTAAGAGCTCTGCCAAACATTTTATCAGCTAAAATTGATAAATCTTCTTTTGGAAAAATACCTTTAGTTTTCTTTACATAATTTTCATCTGTAAAATAACACATTTTGCAACGTAAATTACAAGCCATCACAGGATCAAAATTGACAGCAATATATCTTTGATTTGTTTTATGCAAAAGATACATTCCTAAAAATTTTATCCGATGATTTTTAATTAACCAATTTAATTTTAAAAGCTTGTAAACGTTCATATCTTAATAGTGTAGTTTGATTCTTACAAATATACTTTAAAACGAACGTGATGAAGAATTATTTCTTTTTCTTTGAAAGAACTTAATTGTAATTATTTTAAGAAAAATACAACAAAAATAAAACAAACGATTGCCATAAAAAGCAATAAGTTTACTGGTTTTACTTTCATTTTACTAAATATAGATTTTTTGTAAGTTTTGTGAATTCTTTTCGGTTTAGACATTTTCAATTTCATTACTAATTCTACAATACAGATGCAAATTTCTTAAAAAGGTTGCCTATAGAAAAGTTAAAAAATACAAATAACAAGTATACTTCTGTTTCTCAATTAAATAAAAAATGTTAAAAAAATGCTTTCAGATTCTGAAAGCATTTTTTTAAGTTATCAACCAAACTTTTTCATACGTTTTGCAGCTTCATCCAACCAAGGTTGATAATTGCAATGTTTTTGTATTGCTTGATAAATTCCGTTGCTATTCGGATCTTTTGGATCAAGTTCGTAAATTAATGAATTAATAAATCCATTTTTTATCGATTGACTTTTGATGTTTTCCAATAAAGCATCCGCAGAAAGACCTTGATATAATTTTTCTTGTAAGTTTGTTAAGACAATATTGCGGTAACTCTGATACGTTCTATAATCCTCGTCATTATCTAAATCGATTTCATCTAATTCTGTCAAAAAATTAACAGGTAATTGCTGAGAAGCAGGATTGTAATATGTGTACGAATCCTTGTACATGTACAACAAATTGATAAAATCGTAATTTAAATTCGTTTTTTCTGTTTTGATGAACGAAGAATTAACTTCTAATTTCTCTAAATCTTCGAAAACTTTTTGATGAAAATTTTTGATTTGATTTTTGAAATCTGGCGGAGCAAGTTTAAATAATTCGGTATGATCAGTTAAGAATTTATCCGTTTTAAAACTTTTGTCAACCAAATAATTGTTTCGATTTTTTCCTATTCCAGAGAATTTGAAATTATTCTCCAAATGTTTTAAATCTGTATTTAGAATCAAACTATCACCTGGAATCAAATAAATTGTAAATTCTTCTCGTTCTATGGAAAGTGTCTTGTAACCTTCGTCAACTAACTGAATTGTATCCGAAAAGTTTCCATCAAAATCTAAAGCAAAAGCCTTTTCACGATTATTCAATAATAGGTAAATGCTATCTGTTTGCGCATTCGCAATTCGTCCACTAAAGTAGACAAGTTCACCTTTTTCTTTTTTAGGTGAACAACTGTAAATTGTAATTAAAAGTAGTAGGAGAAATCTCCACAACGTCTTCATTTTCATTTTTCTCTCTGCCTCACAAAAGTAGAAAATTATTCTTCGTTTTGATGAATTTCGAAGTAAGAATCTATCTTAAAATTTTCTGGTTTATTTGCTGCCGCAACCGCTAATTTATCAGCTTCTTCGTTCCAATGATGTCCAGCATGACCTTTTATCCATTGAAATTTTACACGATGAATTTTATAAACTTCTAAAAATCTTTTCCACAAATCAGCATTCTTCTTTCCTTTGAAATTCTTTTGCACCCAACCAAAAACCCAACGTTTTTCCACAGCATCTACCACATATTTAGAATCCGTCACAATGGTAATTTCAGTATTAGTAAACTTTAGCGTTTCCAAAGCCGTAATAACTGCTAACAATTCCATTCGGTTATTCGTTGTTAGTCGAAAACCTTGAGAAATTTCTTTTTTGACTTTTTTCTCGGTTTCCAACAAAATACAACCAAATCCTCCTGGACCAGGATTTCCCAACGACGAACCGTCTGTATATGCTACAATCGCCATGTTTTATGGTTTGTAATTTAACATTGTATCAATTGTTTGACGTGCAACAAAATGATAATTTGGACGCGCATCTTTGTAAATATTTTTCGCTAAATCTAATTGATTAGATTCTTTTAAAGCTAAATATAAAGGCTCTAAAAATTTACGACGGCCAACATTTACCAAGAATTCTTTCGCATTTGTGTTGACTTTATCGTAATGCATTAAAAATGCTTTTTCGAACCAAGCACATTCAATTTCTGGATTTTTTGAATTTGTAAAATCATAAATCGCATCCAAATAAGCTAAATCTTCTTTTGTGTTTTTAGTTGTATCAATTTGACGAATAAAATGAACCCATTCGTTTGTAGATTTCGTAGAAATCGCCACTTTTTTAGGTGCAACTTTATTTCGTCCGTTTGTTATATCTTGCTGTAATTGCGCTTCTGTTAAATCAAATAATTTTGAAGTTGGTTTTTTCAAATCTTTTGGCCAACCTGTGTTATAAATCCATTCTTGAACAAAAGAATCGTCTCCATTTGTCAAATTAGCTTTCAAATAATCAACAAATTTTTCTGTTGTCATTGTTTGGAATGCATGCGAAGAAAAATATTGATTCAAGAATTTATCAAACTTTTCACGACCATATTTATCTTCTAACATTTTCAAAAATAAATAACCTTTATCGTATGGAACATCAGAAAAAGCATCATCAGGATTTGCTCCTTTCATGTTCACTTTTAATGAAGTATATTTTTCTGGAATATTTTTCATCGACGTTTCTAAATCTTGAAAACCAATTACCGAAATCATATCCGCATAATCTTTTCCTTCTAATTCTTCCATGATTCGACGCTCAAAATAAACTGTAAATCCTTCATTTACCCAGAAATCATCCCAAGTAGAATTCGTTACTAAATTTCCAGACCAAGAATGAGCCAATTCGTGTGCAATCAAATTCGTCATCGAACGATCACCTACAATTGCAGTTGGCGTAGCAAACGTTAAACGCGGATTTTCCATTCCTCCAAAAGGAAACGAAGGCGGTAAAACCAAGACATCAAATTGTTCCCAAGGATATTTTCCGTACAATTTCTCGGCAGCAGTTACCATTTTTCCCATATCGGCAAATTCCCACGCAGCAGCTTTTAACAAACCAGGTTCTGCATAAACACCCGTTCTGTTGTCGATTGGTTGATATTGTACATCACCAACAGCCAAAGCAATCAAATAAGGTGCAATTGGTTGTGGCATTTTGAAGGTATAAACACCTTCGAAATTTTTTTCTTTTGGATTGATTGCACTCATCAAAGGCAACAAATCTTTTGGTGTTTTTACTTTTGCATCGTACGTTAAACGAACACTTGGTGTATCCTGAATCGGAATCCAAGAACGAGTTAAAATTGCTTGTCCTTGAGACAATAAAAACGGATGTTTTTTATCGTGTGTTTGTTGCGGATTTAACCATTGTAAAGCATTTGCATCAGGCGAAGTTTTGTAGAAAACTTTTACAATTGTATCATTTGGCGTAACATCAATGATTAAGGCTTGACCTTTGATCGAATCTTTTTCACCTAATCTGTATGTCGTTTTTTGACCATTCGCTAATAAAACTGAATCAATTGTTAGTTTTTCGGTATCTAAAATCAATTGTTTTGCTTGATTATTTTCGAATGTATAAGCTGCCGAACCTTTGATTTGATGCGTATCGAAATCAGTTTCGATATCCAAACTCAAATGTTTGATGCGAGCTTTATCTAAATCAGCAAAAGTTTGATTGTCTTTTGCTTCAGTTTCTGTGGTAGAAGAGATTTGTTTATTGCAACTAACCGCCGTTAAAGCCGTTCCTAATGCGATATAAACTAAATTTTTCATTGTTCTAAATCTTTTAAAATCATGTTGAAAGCAGCTTCTTTCAAAGCAACTTTATCGTTTTTTACATTCAAATCTTTCGTTTCGAAAGTCTCCAATAGTCGGACTTTTATTTTTCCTGGATAACCTCTAAACCAATTAAACGGAAACATTTTATTAACACCGTGAATCGCCAAAACAGCCAAAGGCGTTTGTGTTTCAATCGCAATGTTAAACGCTCCATCTTTGAAAGGATCCAAATAAATCTTGAATTCTTTGTCGTTTGTAACGCCTCCTTCAGGAAAAATAAAAATACTCAGATTTTTGTCTAACTTTTTCTTTGCTTCGGGATAAACAAGTGCTTTACTACGTGCACTTTTTCGGTCGACAGGGATACAAATTCGTTCGAATATTCGTCCAAAGATAGGGATTTTGAGTAACTCTGCCTTGCCTACAAATACGATTGGATGATGTTTTAGAATCGTCAACATCAACATAATATCCATAATCGAAGTATGATTGGCTATAAAAACATAGTTTTCTTTCGGATCGAGTGGAACAAGTTTTTTGTAATCAATTCTAAATCCAGTTCCGTACAACACAAATTTGCCCCAATATCTGATTAACGGATAAATATATGGGAATGTTTTTTCGAAACTTGCCAAAGGTAGCACGATAAAAACTCCTATTGTTAGGACATAAATTGCGGCTAAAAATATCATCCAAATGCGCCAAATAAGGACAAAAAAACCTGTGATGTATTTCATTGAGTTGGTTTAGTGGAGTAAAGATATGGAGAAATTGAAAACTAAACTTATGTTCCTATTTTTTCAAAAACTTCAAAATAGCTTCATTTAATATTTTTGGCTGTTCAAAAGGAACATAATGCGTTGAATTTGGAATAATCAATAACTCCGCTTTTGAAATATTTTGTTGAATTTCTTTCGTATAACTCTCTTTTACTTCATCTTTTTCACCAGCAATAACCAATACAGGATTTTGAATTTTATTTAGTTCAGATTTTGTAATATTTGGTTCATTTAACATCAATTCGATTAAGCGTAAATTCGCGTTTTCGGAAGGTTTATTTGCTAAACTTTTCAAATTCTCAATCAGTTCTTTGCTTACTCCATTTGGGTTAAGAACAGCACCAATTATTATAATTTTATTAACTAATTCAGAATGTTGAACGTTAAAAATTAAAGCTGTATTTCCACCATCACTCCAACCAACAAGATTGACTTTCTTTAGATTAAGTTTTTGAATGACTTGAAATAAATCGTTTGCAAATTCTTCGTAAGTGTATGGAGTATTTGTCAAATCGGTACTTCTTCCTTGCCCACGCGTATCAACAACAATTACTCGATAATGCTTGGCAAAAAATGGAATTTGTTGATAAAAATCTTCTATACTTCCATTATTTCCATGTAGAAATATCAAAGGCTCACCTTGTCCATATTCTTCATAATAAATTTTCGCATCATTTATATCAATATATTTTCCTGACTTATTTTTTCCATAAATCGACTTTTTAGCACTCTCTTTATGTTGATAATATGAAATTAATTCTTTCGTTTTTGCATCAATTTCTTCAGGCTTTTCCTCATTTATAGTCAATTTATCTTTTGAATATAAAATATCTAAGTTAGCTATAAAAACCCCTGCAGAAGCTTCCCAATTACCTTGACTTTGATATCTAAACAACAAGTCTTTTGCTAAAGATTTTTTAGCAGAAACACCAAAAACAAAATCTTCTTGAGCAAGCTTTTTATAATCAACTAATTGTAGTGTCACAGCTATTTTATCCACATTTTTGAATCGAAATTTATATGGTGTTAAATCAATTTTTTGCCATCCAGTTGTAGATGTTTTATAAATAATATTTTCATCTAAAAGCGATTCTGTTGGCAAACCATTTTTAACAACGTAAATATTAACTTTCAAAGTGATTTCTTCATATTTGGAACTTGGAATAATATGAAAATTAAATGCATTTAGTTTTGTATTTGGGTAAATTTCAAAAATATTTCCTTGTTCAATTGTTGGTACATTTTGATTAAACATTTTAGAAAAAGTAAGCATTGGACGAGTTTTTTGACCAATAATTTTCTCTTTCATTTTTTCTGTTTTAAGCGTAACTTCTGACAATGAAATTGATTTTTCATTCAAGATTATAATTGAATTCTGTTGAACTTCTTCTATAGATTTTGAAATTTCATCATAACCTAATGCATCAAAAATTAATTGACTTTTAGATAGATTTTCTGGAATTTCGATAGAAAAGTTACCATTTTCATCTGTAATTGCTCCAACTTCTGAATTTTTTATTCCAATCGAACAATATGAAATTGGCAAATTATTACTGTCTTTTACACTTCCTTTTAATTTAATTTGAGCTTGAAGAATTGTACAAATTGTTACGATTAATATAAAAAAATAGTTGCGCATATTTTATTGTTTTGGTTATAAGACGAATTGTTTTTAAAAAGGTTACATGAGAAGATTGATAATTATTTCTTAAATTTTTGTTTCCTACAACGTTATCGTGACAACATTGATTTTGAGATGAAGTTGAAATGATTAAATTTGTTAAGGAAAGAATACTAAAAATATTATGGCTTTAAATACAATCAATCCAACAACTACGAATGCTTGGAATGCTTTAGAACAACATTTTCAAACGATTCAGCATACATCAATCAAAGAATTATTTGCTCAAAATGCAAATCGTTTTGAAAAATTTTCAATTCAATATCCTTCATTATTAGTAGATTATTCAAAAAATAGAATTAATGCAGAAACGATTCAACTTTTGGTTGATTTGGCGAAAGAAATGGATGTTGATACGGCAATTCAGCAAATGTTTGAAGGAGATGTCATCAACGTGACAGAAAAACGAGCTGTTTTGCATACAGCTTTACGTAATCGCTCTAATGAAGAAGTTTTGGTTGACGGAAAAGATGTGATGCCTCAAATTAATGAGGTGTTAGATCAGATGAAATCTTTTTCGGAAAAAGTAATTTCGGGTGAATGGAAAGGTTTTTCAGGAAAAGAAATTACAGACGTTGTCAACATTGGAATTGGAGGTTCTGACCTTGGACCTGTGATGGTGACGGAAGCGTTGAAACATTATAAAACTCGTTTGAATATTCATTTTGTTTCGAATATTGATGGAACTCATCTAGCAGAAACTTTTAAAGCAATAAATCCAGAAACAACTTTATTTATAGTTGCTTCAAAAACTTTTACGACGCAAGAAACAATGACAAATGCTTTTTCTGCAAAAGAATGGTTTTTGAATTCTGATGCGCAAGAAGCTGATGTAGCGAAACATTTTGTAGCGTTATCAACCAATGCAGAAGGCGTTGCAAATTTCGGAATTGATACGGCAAATATGTTTCAGTTTTGGGATTGGGTTGGCGGTCGTTATTCATTGTGGAGTGCGATTGGTTTGAGCATTGCTTTGGCAGTTGGTTTCGATAATTTCGAAGAATTGTTAGAGGGAGCGCATGAAATGGACGTGCATTTCAAAACAGAAACTTTAGATCAAAATATACCAGTTGTTTTAGCGCTTTTAGGAATTTGGTACAACAATTTCTTTGGTGCAGATTCGGTTGCTTTGTTGCCTTATGAGCAGTATTTATCGCGCTTTGCAGCATATTTTCAACAAGGAGATATGGAATCGAATGGCAAATATGTTGGTCGAGATGGAAAAAAAGTGGATTATGAAACTGGACCAATTATTTGGGGAGAACCTGGAACAAATGGACAACACGCTTTTTATCAATTAATCCATCAAGGAACAAAATTAATTCCAGCAGATTTTATTGCAGGAGCTAATTCATTGAATGTTTTAGGCGATCATCATGCAAAATTATTGTCAAACTTTTTTGCTCAAACAGAAGCTTTAGCATTTGGAAAAGATGAAGAAACAGTTGTTGCAGAATTAGAAAAAGCAGGAAAATCGAAAGAAGAAATTGATTTCTTAGCAGCTTTCAAAATTTTTGAAGGAAATCGTCCAACAAACTCAATTTTATATGAAGTATTGACACCAAAAGTTTTAGGAAATTTAATTGCGATGTACGAACACAAAATTTTCGTGCAAGGTGTTATTTGGAATATTTTCTCTTTCGATCAATGGGGAGTAGAGTTAGGAAAACAATTAGCAAATGTGATTTTACCAGAGTTAGAAAATGATGAGCAAGTTACTTCTCATGATGCTTCTACAAATGGATTAATCAATGCTTATAAATATTGGAGAAAATAATTTATCAATATAATTACTAAAAAATCCGCTCAATGAGCGGATTTTTTTATGAATTTTTGTGACCAGTTTCTTTTAAAAATAAGGTTAGAATAATGGCAATAAATATTCCGATGATCCAAAACCAAATTGCTTGATGATAATGTCCAGTTTTATCTGTAACATTTACAATTTCGTTTCCATATAATTTAGCAAAAACAGGATTTACTAGAGAAGTTACACCAAACGTCAAAAAGTTTTGAACTCCAGTAGCAGAGCCTTTTACATAATCTGGATTAGCTTCTTTGATAACCGAATATGGGATCATTGCGACTCCAGAGAAAAGCCCAAAAATGAAAAATGTAACTTTTATTGGAATTAAATCTGGAAGATAAATGAGTTGTAAAAACATCAAGATCATTCCGATACAACCAAAAAGAATAACAGGTTTTCATTTTCCTATTTTATCCGTTATATAACCCATTAATGGACATCCAACTACCCAGCCTAGTGACGCCATAGCAGCAGTCATAGCAGCAGTGTGAGCATCAAAACCTAAGTCTAATTTGAAAAAAGGAACAGCCCAAGTCATAGCAAAAATTGTTGTCGGTATAAATAATAATCCAGAAATAATACCAGTTAACCACGAATTTGGATTGCTGAAAATAATTTTGAAAGGTTCTATAAAAGAGGTTTGTTTACTTTTTTCGATCTCTTCTTCAGACGATTTTGGAGTTATGAACAGCATTGCTACAGCTGGAATTATACATAAAACTCCAGCAATTATCCAAAATGTTTTATATCCAAAACCATTTTCTAATAATGGCGCAACCACAAATTGTCCTGCCGCTCCACCAAGCATTCCTATACATTGAGAGAAGCCTATTGCTGTTGCTAAAGATTTTGATGAGAATCCTTTGGTTGCTAAATAGACACAACCAGGAAAAGCAAATGCGCTACCCGCTCCTTGTAATAATCTGCCTGTTGTTCCAGCAAATTGGGAGGAAGCGATAAATAAAATACATCCTATTCCGAGTATAAAACACCCTGCAAACATCGAATATCTTGCACCAAATTTGTCTAAACATATTCCAGCAATTAAAGCGAATATCGAATAAGTGTAATAATATGTTCCAATAAGAGAAACTAAATTTTCTTTAGAAATGTTGTAATTCTGAGCCAAATCTGTGATCATTAATGAAGGTGCAGAACGAGTTGCGTAATCAATGAAATAGAAGATTAAGCCTAAAACCCATGCAATGATGAAAAGTTTTTTACTTGATTGTGTGATAGATGATGATTGATTCATTATAAATCTTTTAAATGTTTATAATTGGATTTAATCGTTTCCATTACCTCATCCATTTTTCCACCTAACATTAATTTTGCCATAGATTTTGTCATTCCAATCATTTGATCAAGATCTACTTTTGGAGGCATTGCTAAAGCGTTTGGATTTGTAAATACATTTAATAAATACGGTCCATTATGCGCAAAAGCTCTTCCGATTGCATCAGGTAAATCATCAGGATTTTTAACCGATTCGCTTTCTATTCCCATTGCTTTTCCAATCAAAGTAAAGTCAGGATTTTCCATATCTGTTTCATTGTCAGGTAAACCAGCAACTTCCATTTCCAATTTAACCATTCCTAATGTTCTATTATTAAAAATAATAAGTTTAACAGGTAAATTATATTGTTTGATGGTTGCTAAATCTCCTAATAACATCGAGATTCCACCATCACCACACATCGCAATAATTTGTCTATCAGGATATGCCATTTGTGCACCAATCGCTTGAGGCATTGCATTTGCCATAGAACCATGATTGAAAGATCCTAACATTTTGCGCTCCCCCGTACCCGTTATATAACGTGCTCCCCACACACAACACATTCCTGTATCAACTGTAAAAATGGCATCTTTTGTAGCTAACTCATCTAATAAATAAGCTGCATATTCGGGTTGAATGGCATTTTCTTTTCCTTTTTCATGAACAAATGTCATTTTGTTTTCAAGAACTTTCTTGTACATTTCTAATTGACTATCCAAAAAATCTTTGTTTTGCTTAGGTTCTAATAACTCAATTAATTCGTTAATTGTTTCTTTTGCATTTCCGACTAATCCTAAATCAATTTTAGCTCTTCGTCCAAGTTTAGAGCCATCTGAATCAATTTGAATGATTTTTTTATCTGTTGGAATAAAATCTTTATAAGGAAAATCGGTACCAATCAAAATAATTAAATCAGCTTTGTGCATAGCATGATAAGCAGATGGTTGACCAAGTAATCCTGTCATTCCTATTTCATTTGGATTATTGGGTTGAATACTCATTTTTCCTTTGAACGAATATCCAACTGGAGCATGCAAATGACGAGAAAGTTTTATAACTTCTTCATTTGCTTGAGATGCGCCAATTCCACAGAATAAGGTAATATTATTAGCATCATTTATAATAGAAGCAGCTTCTCTTAATTCAGTTTTATTTGGAGTAATAATAGGTTGATTGAAATAGAAATTCGAGGTATAATTACTTTCAACGGCTTCCATTTCTGCAATATCTCCTGGAAGTCCAATAATTGCAACATCTTTTTTTGAAATAGCATGTTGTATTGCTGTTTGTACCATTCTAGGAACTTGTTCTGCTCGAGTTATAATTTGATTATAACAACTACAATCATCAAAAAGTTTAATAGTATTCGTTTCCTGAAAATAATCTGTACCAAATTCTATTGTAGGCAGAGTAGAGGCAATTACAACTAAAGGAGTTCTTGATTTATGCGCTTCATAAACTCCGTTAATCAAATGTACATGACCAGGACCAGAACTTCCAGCGCAACATCCAATCCCATTCAATTCTGATTCGGCAGTAGCAGCTATTGCTCCAGCTTCTTCATGTCTTACATGAACCCAATCAATTTTGTCACTTTGTTTAACTGCAATATTAAAAAAATTGAGACTATCACCAGTTACTGCATAAACACGTTTTATATTCGCTTTTTCTAGTAATTCTACAATTTGATGTGCTACATTCTTTCCCATAATAAAGTATTTTTTTGATTGTGACTAACAAGTTATGAAATTATAGGATAAAAATGTTTAAAATAAGTGTTAAATATTTGAATATTAAATTGTTGAAAAACAAAAAAGCCTGTTGAAAAACAGGCTTAAAATTAACACATGAGGACAAAATTTACTCTACTAAATCTTATACGTACATGAATATTTCAATATTTGTGCCAAAACTATATTTGACATGTAAAATAAATGTTTAATCTATGTTTAATCTATGTTTAATCTATGTTTAATCTATGTTTAATCTATGTTTAATCTATGTTTAATCTATGTTTATCACTTCTTATTTTTAATGATTAAAAATAGTGTAAGTAAGAGTTTTTTGCAGAATTAATATTTATAAATACTTTACTTTCGTATGCCTTTTGGCTTTACACACTTCTCTTCCTACTATCTCTAGTTATTTTTAATAATTTAATGAATCATTTTCTCAGATATAGAAATTTAGGAAGTTTATTTCTTTTGCTTTTTTCTTCTATTCTTTTTGGTTACCAAAAAGATACAATAGTTGAAAGTGGTCAAATACTTATTTTTATATCAAAAAATACGGAAACGAATTTATTAGAAAAAATAACAGTAGATAAAACCATAAACAAAACCACTGTCGAAAAAAAGACGATTACTAAACCTAAAAAACTCAAAAAGGTTTTAGTCGTAAAAAAAGAGAATAAGCAACAAAAAGAACATGTCTACAAGCCAAAAACAGCTATTTTATCGTCTAAAATAAAATTTTTATCTGGTTGTAATCTTCCTGAGAACTCGGGGAAAATAGTTTTAAAAGAAAATTTTTATAAATATCATCAAAAAGTAGCAAGGACAAATTCGATTTTTAAAATAAATCTGTCTGATATTGCTAATAATTTACTTGCGATTAATAATTCTTTTATTCATATTCGAATAAATGTAATCGATAACATTTTAACTCGTCCGCCTCCATTTTCGTTCACTAAAAACAAACCATCAACTAAATCTACTGTATTAATTTTAATAATATAGTTATAAATGAACAATTTAAGAAAAATAATAAGCGCAATTGTAGTGATGATAACATGCAATTTGAATGCGCAAACACTTATCTTCAAAGAAGATTTTGGGAAAAGTACAATAAGAACATCATCTCAATATGTACCACAAACAGGAAAAGATGGAAGTTTAGGCTTCTTCAAACACGGATCTTCTTTTTATCGACTTGCAGATAAATATTTGTCTGATTTATCAACTTTACCTTCAACCAATACTTATGGTACAAATAAAGGTAGTTATAACCAGGATGTGTGGAATATTGATAATGGTTTTTATGCCGTAATAGCACCAAGCCATATTTATGATATGACTAAAGTAATGCCAGATGGTAATAATATTGGATGGATTGGAGAATGGTGGTACAATCAAAATCCAAAACCAGCAGATCATACTGATGGATCTTTGGACGGAGCTGTATTGGTAGTAAATGGAGGTATGGTTCTTAACCAATATTACCGTCGAGTAGTGCAATTAGAACCAGGTAAAACTTATAAAGTATCTGCTTTTATCTATGGAGCAGGAGGAAATAAAGTAGGAGTAAGTTTTGAGGCACAAGATATACTAACAGAAAAAGTATTAGGATCATCCAACATTGATCATAATATTACAGATTTTTCTGAAAATGCTAAGAATGTAATGAGATTAAGTGCTGCTAATACTTGGGAGCAAAAAACATGGACTTTTAAAGCTCCGAATGACGCAAATTGTATTAATATAGCTGTGGCGCTAAGGAATAACATTGCATCAAATGATGGTAATGATTTTTTTGTAGATGATATTACATTAGAAGAAACAACAGAAACTGGTACAGAGTATGACTGTCCAGATACTAATGTTGTAATTGATAATATAATTAAAGCAACAGATGACCATGTAGATTTATCAACTACTTCTAGTATTAATATTATAGATAATGATTTATACGGAACCAATGGAACAAAAGTAGTATTAACAGGAAATAATAAAAACTCTACAATTTCTATAATTGGAGAATGGCCTGCGGAAGCTATTTTAGACACTGAGACTGGTATTGTTACATTTACAAGTGGATTCGTACCACCAGTTGGAGGATTAAGATATCAAATATGTAGTTTAATTGGTATTTGTTCTTCTGCAACAATTACTGTAACAGGAGGAGGTACAACTCCAACTCCCGGAACATCTTGTACAAAAACGCCAAATACAACAACAGCAACTTCTTTTACCAATGTTGGAGTTTCTGCAATGTCAACAAAATTAGAGAATTGGCCAACTGCAATTCCAAATGGATTTTTAGCATTAGAATCTTCAACAAAAGGTTTCGTCATTACAAGAACTGTTGATGTAGTTAAAATTGTTGATGCAAAAGAAGGAATGATTGTGTATGATACAACCGAAAAATGTGTCAAATTATATAATGGAACAATTTGGCATTGTATCGAGAAAAGTTGTAACGAATAAAGATTATTTAAAATGAAAAATATAATATACGCTGCTATTTTATGCGGTTTTGCATCAATTTCTTTTGGTCAAGTGTCAATTGGTAAAAATGCAGTGGATGGGAATAATACAATTTTAGATTTCGAAGAATCAACAACAAACGGAATTATTTTACCAGCTGTTACTACTGTACCTACAGGTTTGGATGCAACGAATAATGGTGGAACCTTTGCTTTTGACTTAACAGATTCTAAAGTGAAAATGTATGAGAATGGTATTTGGGTTGAGTTAAGTGATGTTGGAGAAAAAACAGTTTTATTAACAAATTCTTCTAATGAAGTAGGTGATGGAGTAATTATTGGAGCAGAAACATCTGCTGCAACAGGAATTTTAGTTTTAGAATCGGATAAAGATGCGATGATTTTACCTAAGGTTAATCAACCTGAAATTAATGTAAAAAGTCCATATCCTGGAATGATTTGTTACGATACAGCAAGTAAAACTGTTGCCATTTTTGATGGTAAAGTTTGGAATTATTGGAAATAATCATTCAATCTATTCATAAAAAAATGCGAGAAAACTTCTCGCATTTTTTATTATTATTTAACTGCTTTTATTTTTCCATTCATTGTTGCAAAATGACCAGGGAAAGAACATAAGAAATCGTATGTACCTTCTTCTAAAGTAAATTTGATTTGATCATTTTCTTTACCTCCTAACAATTTTGTATGCGCAATAATTTCTGATTGTAATTCGGTCGGAATATAATCTGTTGCCTTAGCAGAAGCTGCTGTATTTGCAAAAGCAGAAGCATCAGAACCTGGTTTTAATAAAATAAAATTATGTCCCATTGCTTCTTTTGACATTTCACCAGCATTCATTAAGATTAAAGTTACTTCTTCGCCAGCTTTCACTGTAAATTCAGTTTTATCGTAGCGCATGTCATCACTCGCTTTCAAAACAATATGATTGTTTGTAGCAGGCGTAGCTGTAGAAGTTTCAGCATCTTCTGATGGAGCTGTACTATAATCTATTTCTGGTTGAGTTGATTCATCTTTCTTAGAACCTCCGCAGCTCATCATCAAAATTGCCGCGAAACTCATCAAAGCTATTTTTTTCATTATTTCAATTTTTTGTTTGATATAAAAATAATGAAATTCAGTAACTTAAAAAAGTTTACTCAGTCTAAATAGAACTGATTTTAAACAGATAAATATCTAAGGAATATCCAAATATTTGTGTGTTTGTAAAGAATAACGCCATTTCGGATTTTCTTTCACATATTCCACAATCAATGGAAGATTTTTGTCGCGTTTGCTCCATTCTGTTTGCAAGAAAAGCGTACAATCTTTTCCAACACGAGCAGCTTGTTCTTCGGCAAATTGAAAATCGTGATTATTGAACACAATACATTTCAATTCATTTGCAGCTTCGCAAACCTCGTCTAACGGCAACATTAATTTTTTTGGAGAAAGACAAACCCAATCAATTTCTCCACTCAACGGATAAGCACCCGAAGTTTCGATGTGAATTCTTGCACCTTTTTCGTGTAGTTTTTTTGTCAAATAAGTCAAATCCCACATCAAAGGTTCTCCTCCTGTAATGATGATTGTTTTGGCCTGAGAAGTTGCCAAGTCTACCAATTCATCAACATTAGTTAAGGGATGCTTGTCAGCATCCCAACTATCTTTTACATCGCACCAATGGCAACCAACATCACAACCTCCTAATCGAATAAAATAAGAAGCCACACCTGTGTACATTCCTTCACCTTGAATTGTGTAAAAATGCTCCATAACAGGCAATAATTTCCCTTCTTGTATCAATTGTTGTTCTTCTGCAGTTGTTGATGCAATGTGTATCATAATTTTATTTTTTGTTGTTGTATGCCAACAATGTGTTTTTTAATAACATAGCGCGTGTCATAGGTCCAACTCCTCCTGGAACTGGCGTTATCCATGATGCTTTTTCTTTTACATTATCAAAATCTACATCACCAGCTAATCTAAATCCTCGTGGATTAGTTTCGTCATCAACGCGTGTAATTCCTACGTCAACGATAACCGCTCCATCTTTTACCATATCAGCTTTTAAGAAACCTGGAACACCTAAAGCAGTGATCACAATATCAGCTTCTTTTGTAAATTGTTCTAAATTTTGAGTTTTCGAATGAGTTAATGTAACTGTACTGTTTCCAGGATTTCCGTTTTTACTCATCAAAATACTCATTGGGCGACCAACGATGCGAGAACGACCAATCACAACTGTATGTTTACCAGTTGTATCAATGTTGTAACGCTCTAACATTTCCATAATTCCGTAAGGTGTAGCAGGTAAAAATGTTTCCATTTCTAATGCCATTTTACCAAAATTCATTGGATGAAAACCATCTACATCTTTCTTAGGATCAATTGCATTGATAACTGCTTCTTGATCGATGTGTTTTGGTAATGGCAATTGCACGATAAATCCGTCTAATGTATCATCATTGTTCCATTTTTCAATTTCTGCAATCAAATCTTCTTGAGAAATTGTATCAGGCAAACGTAATTCTGAAGACTCGAAACCTACAAAATGACAATCCTTGATTTTATTGTCAACATAGGTTTGAGAAGCACCATTACTTCCTACTAAAATTGCACCCAAATGTGGTACACGAACTCCTTGGTCCTTGTAATTCTGCACCAGCTCCTTGATCTCTTGTTTGATCTCTTTTGCCAGTTTAATACCGTCTAAAATTTGCATTGTTTTGTTGTGTTTGCGCAAAGATACGGACAAATTGGAAAATAAATCATTAAGTTTTGAGTTGATGATTTTTTGATTAAATAGAAAAACCACTTCGTTGTGAAGTGGTTTTAGCATTACTGATATTTTTTCTGCGCTTCTTTTAAGTAATTAAAAACTTGTGTTGTTTTCATTTTTTTGGAATTTGTATTAAAAATAAACATTCCAGTTTCGACATTGAAATAATAATCTTTTTCTCCATTTTTTAATTGAAACCATTCCAATAAACCATTTGTAAGATTAACACCAATCCAATTGATTTGTGAAGTTTTGAGGTCGAAAATAAAATTATCATTCGGATTATTTGTAGTGATATAATGTATTTGATCGTCTAAAACATATAAAACACCACTTCCTTGAAACGCTTTCATTTTCAAGAATTTTGATTGTTGATTTCCGAAGTTATAACGCAAAACTGCTTTGAACTCTGCATTTGGAGGAACTTGTGCTAACAAAGCATTTTGTTTCTTTTCGCGAGATTTACTCGCCCAAAAAGCAATTCCAAAAATTAACAAAAAAGGCAAAATACAACAAAGTAATGATGATAGTAATGAAAGAATGTTATCCATAGTAGATTGATTTAGGTTGTGTTAAGATACAAAAAAAACTGTTAGTTTTCTAACAGCTTTTTTGAAATTTTATAAAGTTTGATTTTATTACAAATTACTCATTTTTTCTTCCACAACTTTTCGTTCTTGTGCAATTAAATTATCTTCTTCTGTTGGAAATTGAAAAATTCCAGAATTGATGCTTTCAATGCGTTTCAAGACTTCGTAAGATGCTTTTGCTTTTACAGCATCTTCTCGATTTATATAAATGCGAATCGCTTTCATAAACGTCAAAATATTTTTCTTTTTCAATTCATCTGCCAACAAAAATTGATCGAGTTCTTCGTTTTCTTCCAATAAAGTCGACAAATTATTGTCATCAATTTTGTAATACGATTGTAACATTTGATTGAAAATAATCAAAAAACCTTCATCTGCATTTCCAACTTCTAACGAAATAATTCGAGCCAATGTTTTGTTTAATTCTTGAATATATTTTGAAATAAAATCTTGTTTAATCATCTTAATCTAATTTTTTAGATAACTTTTCGAAAGTTTTTTTTGCGTTTTTATCTTCGTATAAAATCTTATGAACAGCGTTGATAATTGGCGCTTTTATTTGGTATTGCTCGTTCATAATTGCCACACCTTTTGTCGCATAGTAACCTTCGGCAACCATATTCATCTCCAAAATAGCAGATTTTACGGTGTAACCTTTTCCAATCATATTTCCGAACATTCGATTTCGTGAAAAGAACGAATATCCTGTTACCAACAAATCGCCTAAATAAGCCGAATCGTTAATTTTACGCTTCATAGGACTTGCAGTTTTTAAAATATGATTCATTTCTCGAATCGCATTACTCATCAAAACTGCTTGGAAATTATCTCCATAACCCAAACCATGCGCTATACCTGCTGCAATCGCGTAAATATTTTTCAATACCGCGCCAAATTCAGTTCCGTAAATATCGTTTGAAAGTTTTGTTTTGATAAAATCACAAGCCAAACAATCCGCAGCAATTTGTGCTTTGTTTTCGTCTTGCGCCGCAATTGTCAAATATGAAAGACGCTCCAAAGCTACTTCTTCAGCGTGACAAGGTCCACTTACAATTCCTAATTGTTCTTCTTTTACGTCGAATTTATCAAACAAATATTGTCCAACCAATTGATAATGATCTGGAATAATTCCTTTGATTGATGTCACTACAAATTTATCTGTCAACGGAACAGTTAATTTACTCAAACAATCGACAACGTAAATAGATGGCACAACCAAAAAGATGATATCCGAATTCATGACAACTTCGTTGATATCCGTTGAAATTTTAAGCTTTTCTGACTTAAATTCGACATCAGTTAAATAATTTGGATTGTGTCTATTTCGCTCTAAATATCCTTTTACGTATTCATCTTTTACCCACCAGTTGAAAGTTTCAAGGTTTTTATTCAGCATTTTTGCAATCGCAGTTGCCCAGCTTCCATTCCCTATTAATCCAACTTTACGATTAGATAACTCTATCATAATATATGTATTGAATAGACAAAGTTAATTAATTTGTAGCTTAGGTATTTTGAATTTTACGAAAAGAAACTCAATTTTGTAAAAATTTTAACGACTTTGTATAAAAAGCTTTTTAGTGAGACCATTATCTACGGTATTGGCTCTATATTGCCGAGGGTAATTATTTTAGCATTGAATTTTTTTATTATCAAGCAAGTTGATAATTCAGATTTTGCAATGTTTTCTCAATTATATTCTGCGGTTTCTTTCCTGAATGTCATTTTAACATTTGGTTTCGAGACTGCATTTTTCCGTTATGCAACCGAAGAAGGAATGTATCAAAAAGTGTTGAATACAGCTTTTTGGTTTATGGTGATGAGTTCTACTGCAATGCTCGTTTTAGTTTTTCTTTTTTTACAACCTCTGGCAGATTCTGCAAATTATAGCGATCACCCAGAATATATTTTGTGGTTTGCGTGGATTGCTTTTTTTGATGCAATTTGTGTGATCCCTTTTGCAGTTCTACGTTTTAAAAATCGACCAATATTATATACAACAATTCGCGTAATTCAGAATGTTTTTCAAGCAGTTTTGACAATTGGTTTGTTGTATTATGTTTCGAAAGATTTTATGCTAGGTTTAGGTTTTGATAATGCGATTTCCTATCCTTTTATAGCGAATTTATTAGCGAGTATTTTAGGATTTGTATTATTAATAGGCGTTGTACGTCATGTTCAATTCAAATTTGATCAATCACTTTTCAAACAAATGTTTTTGTACGGTTATCCGATTATGATTGCTGGTTTGGGGTATATTTTAAATGAAAATTTCGATAAATTAGTTCAACGACAATTAATAGATCCAGCAGCAGCGGGTTCTTATGGTGCTTGTTACAAATTAGCAACATTAATGACGCTTTTCGTTACAGCTTATCGAATGGGAATAGAACCATTTTTCTTTAAAGTTGCCAAAAAAGGAGATGCAAAACAGACATACGCGAATATTTTGTTCTTTTTCAGTATCATTTGTAATATTGTAATTCTTGGAATTTTAGCAAATATTGACTGGATTAAGAAAATATTTGTTCCAAATTCAACGTATTGGAATGCTTTAGATATTGTCCCAATTATTTTAATTGCGAATTTATTTTTCGGAATTTATTATAACCTTTCAACATGGTACAAAGTAACGGATAGAACAAGTATCGGAACTATAATTTCATTGGTTGGTGGTGCGATTACTATTATTTTGAATGTTTTTTTATTGCCAAAATATGGTTTTATGGTTTCTGCCTGGACAACTTTATTGGCGTATGGTGTAATGATGGTGATTTCGTACATTTGGGGTCAGAAAGTTTATCCGATTCCGTATAAAGTCAATAAAATTGTACTTTACATGGGAATTGCAATTGCTTTAGCATGTACAAATTATTACATTCTCGATTCTAATTTGATTATTGGTAATCTGATTCTTATCGTGTACATTGCGTTTATTGCATTTGCGGAAAAAAATACACTTAAAAAACTAAGAAAATAAAGATGAAAGTAAAAGTTATCAACATCTCGAAACACGCTTTACCAGAATATAAAACAGCTTTATCGGCTGGAATGGATTTAACAGCTAACATTGATGCACCAATCGAATTAAAACCTTTGGAAAGAAGATTAATTCCAACAGGATTGAGCATCGAATTACCAGCAGGTTACGAAGCACAAGTTCGTCCTCGTAGTGGAATGGCGTTAAAATATGGTTTAACTTGTTTGAATTCTCCTGGAACAATTGATGCAGATTATCGTGGAGAAATCGGTGTTATTTTAGCTAATGTTTCAAACGAAGCCGTTACAATCAACGATGGGGAGCGTATTGCACAATTAGTGATCGCGAAACACGAAACGGTTGAGTGGGAAGAATCTAACGCTTTAAATGAAACTGAACGCGGAGCTGGAGGTTTCGGAAGTACAGGAAAACAATAATTTTTTTGTCATTCTGAGCTTGTCGAAGAATCTAAAAAAGAAGTAATTCAATTATAAAATATCAATCTAACAAAAAATATTTTTAGAAATAAAATGAAAATTATTATCCCAATGGCAGGACGTGGTTCACGTTTACGCCCTCATACATTAACAACACCAAAACCATTAATTCCAATTGCAGGAAAACCAATCGTGCATCGTTTGGTAGAAGATATTGCGAAGGTTTGTTCAGAAAAAATTGACGAAATTGCTTTTGTAATTGGTGATTTTGGAGCTGAGGTTGAAGCTGATTTAATTGCAATTGCAGAAAAATTAGGAGCAAAAGGAACAATTTGTCATCAATTGGAGCCGCTTGGAACAGCGCATTCTATTTGGATGGCAAAAGAAGCTTTGGATGGACCAACGGTTGTGGCGTATGCAGACACATTATTTCGTGCAGATTTCAAATTAGATATGGAATCGGATGGCGTTGTTTGGGTAAAACAGGTCGATAATCCTTCGGCTTTTGGCGTTGTGAAATTAGATGATAACAGTGTTATTACAGATTTCGTTGAAAAACCAAAAGAATTTGTTTCGGATTTGGCGATTATTGGGATTTACTTTTTCCGTGATGGACAAAAGTTATATAAAGAAATTGAATATTTATTAGAAAATGATATTCAAAAAGGTGGAGAATATCAATTGACAGATGCATTAGAAAATATGCGTGCTGCAGGTGATAAATTTACGCTTGGAAAAGTGGACGAATGGATGGATTGTGGTAATAAAGCGGTTACAGTTGACACCAATACACGTGTGTTGAATCTGGATAAAGAAGATTTCAAAACGATTCATTCTTCTGCAAAAATTGACAATTCATTAATCATTGAACCATGTTTTATTGGAGAAAATGTCGTGATTAAAAATTCGAATATCGGACCTTTTGTTTCATTAGGAAATGGAACGGTTGTTGAAAACTCGAATATTGATAACAGTTTGATTCAAGAAAATTCAATCATCAGTAATGCAAATCTTACAGATACAATGATCGGAAACAATGCCAAATATTATGGTGTTTCGCGTAGTATTAGTTTAGGAGATTACTCCGAATTGGACTTCAAATCATACGAAGCTTAAAAAATTATGATCAAAAAATTAACGTATATCTTTTGTTTAGGAGTTCTTGCAACAGCTTGTAACACTCAGAAAGTGGCAAAAGTAGATAAAGATAATACAGAAGTTGTTTCGGCTTCTTCAAAAATTATTCAGCAAACCTTATCAAAAAAATCATCATTCAAAGATTTGACGATTAAGGCAAAAGTTTCAGCAGATTTGGGAGATGTAAATGCTACAATTGCTGTGGAAAATGGACAAAAGATATGGGTTAATGCAACAAAATTTGGATTTACAGGTGCTCGCGCATTGATTACGCCTGATGGTTTTTCAGCTTTTGAAAAGTTAGGTGGAACATATTATGAAGGAGATTTTTCTATTGCAAATAAATTATTGAAAGTTGATTTTGTCGATTATCAAAAATTACAAAATTTGATGTTAGGAAAAGTTTTCGTTGATCTAAATCCTACAGATTATACAGCTACTTTTACAGATAATCAATATACGATTACATATAATAAAAATCAAGCGATTGCGACTTCTCCAAAAGAAGGCGAATATATACAAACATATGTTTTTGATAATGGTTTCCGATTGAAAGAAGCACATCTGAAAGATCCAAAACGAAAAATGGAAGTTGATTTGGCTTACGACAATTGGGTAAAAGCTGGAGCAGAGGAATTTCCGAAAAATGTTAAAATTATTATAAAAGAGAAAAAAACGCGTCAAATAGACTTGGAATATAATAGTTTTACGTTTCAGGAAACGAACACACCGTTCTCAATTCCAGATGGGTATAAGAAAAAAGAAATAAAATAATGAAGTTTGTTTTATCAACTGTACTTTTAACGTTGTCATTATCAGTGTTTGCGCAGGTTCCGTACAATAAAGCGAACTTACAAAAACAGAATGCTCAGCTTAAAAAAGAGATTATAAACTTAAACAAACAACTCGAGGTTAATAAGCAAAATTCGAAGTTAAATGTTGATTTTGTGCAGAATTTGACGAAAAAAATTCAGGTACAAACAAAATTAGTTAACAACTTATCGAAAGAAAAACGCTTTATCGAGGACGAAATTTATTTAACTCAATTAGAGATTAATAAACTTTCGCGCGAGTTGGTTGAGCTAAAAAAAGACTACAAACAGGTTTTGGTTCGAGCATATAAGAACAAATCTGTTGAAAATAAATTACTTTTTGTGCTTTCTTCTAAAAGTTTGGGAGAAGCATATCGTCGTATCAAATATTTAGAAAAATATTCGGCTTTTCAATTAGGACAAGCAAATGAAATTATCGGTAAACAAACTGATATTCAGACGAAAAAAGCAAAAAAAGAAAAAGCGAAAGACGAAAAAGAAAAAGTACTTTCTCAGCAAACTTTGTTTAGTCAAAATCTTGAAAAAGAACGATTAACAAAAGAGAAAGCGGTCGAAGAATTCCGTAAAAACGAAGGTGTTATTGCTGCTGAAATTAATGCAAAAGAAGCACAACAACGTCAAATTGATGCACAGATTAAAGCAATTATTGAAGAAGAGATTCGACAAGCAAAGATTCGTGCAGAAAAAGATTTAAAAGATTGGAACGAAGCTAAACGAGGAAATACAATTGCATCTTATAATGAGTATTTAAGAGATAACCCAAAAGGAGATTATGCGAAATCAGCTCGTACAGCTATTTTAAGAATTGAGAATGATGCCAAAGCATGGAATATTGCACGTTCAGCGCATACAAAACAAGCGTATCAATCTTATTTAAATCATCATCCAACAGGAAGTTTCGTATCTACAGCAAAAACAGAAGTTGCTAAATTTGAACAATTAGAACGCGAAGCTGAAGCAGAACGTCAACGTATCATTGCACAACGTAAAGCAGAAGAGGAAGCTCGTTTGAAAGCTCAAAAAGAAGAAGATGCTCGTAAAATTGCAGCAGCTAAAGCTGAAGCTGAGCGTAAAGCGAAGATAGAAGCTGAGCAGAAAGTTGTTGTAAAAGTGCCAGAAAAAGAACGTGTTGTAAAAGTAGATGCAGTAAAACCAGCTGAGACTTTTGCAGAACGTCCAGATTCTGAAGGTATTTCGGGAGAATTCTCATCAAACAAAGGTCGTCTACCTTGGCCTGTTGATAAAGGAACGGTTGTAAGTAGATTTGGAGCTAATTCTCACCCAGTTTTATCTAATATTACAACGCAAAATAGTGGTGTTGATATTTCAACTTATCGTGGA
Organism: Empedobacter falsenii; assembly: GCF_013488205.1. Taxonomy (NCBI): domain Bacteria; kingdom Pseudomonadati; phylum Bacteroidota; class Flavobacteriia; order Flavobacteriales; family Weeksellaceae; genus Empedobacter; species Empedobacter falsenii. The sequence continues at coordinate 48,908 of NZ_CP040908.1, forward strand.
GCACATGCACGTGCTGTTTACGAAGGAACTGTTCAAGCTGTAATGAGTGTATCTGGAAATGGTAAGTCTGTATTGGTAAGACATGGTTCGTATTATTCAGTTTATACAAACTTATCAAGTGTAAGTGTTTCGAAAGGTGATGATGTAAAACGTGGTCAGTCTTTAGGAATTATCTATACAAGTGGAGATGGAGAAACAATCATGAATTTCCAAGTTTGGAGCGGAACAACAAAACAAAATCCTGCTTCTTGGGTAGCGGGAATGTAATAAATTAATTATATATTTGCATTAAAATCAATTCAGTATGGGATTAGGAGGTAAAGAATGGATCGTAATCGTACTTGTTGTGTTATTATTATTCGGAGGAAAGAAAATTCCTGAATTAATGAAAGGATTAGGTTCTGGATTAAACGAATTCAAGAAAGCAACAAAAGATGATAACAAATCAGAAGCTACTGAAAGTACTTCTGACAAAAAAGAAAATTAAAATATATTTTTAATTAGATAATAGAGCATTGTAGTTGCGTATACAATTACAATGCTTTTATTTTATAAACTAAAACAAAACATGAAATTCACAGATAAAGCTTGGTCTATTTTTAATCAAAGTATCAATGATTATCACAAATATGATGATGTAAATCGTCAAATCGAAAATCCATATAGCGAAGAAGATTTAATCGCTCATTTATTGTACAAAAAAAATTGGATTGATACAGTTCAATGGCATTTAGAAGATATTATTCGTGATCCACAAATTGATCCAGTAGAAGCATTAAGCTTAAAACGTTGGATTGATAAATCAAACCAAGAACGTACAGATATGGTAGAATATGTGGATAGCTGGTTTTTACAACAATATGCGAATGTAGAAGTAAAAGCAGATGCAACTTACAATACAGAATCTCCTGCGTGGGCTGTAGACCGTTTTTCTATTTTATCGCTTAAGGTTTATCACATGAAACAAGAGGTAGAACGTGAGGATGCAACACCGGAGCATAAAGCAGCTTGTCAAGTGAAATTAGATGTTTTGAATCAACAACATCAAGATTTATCAACAGCGATTGAAGAATTGTTGGCTGATTTTGAAGCAGGTAAAAAATACATGAAAGTGTATAAACAAATGAAAATGTATAATGACGAGGATTTGAATCCAGTTCTTTATGCAAACAAGAAATAATTTTCAGAAAAATTAATAAAATATAGAAAACTCATCTTTTTTGGATGAGTTTTTTTATTGCGTACAAATATGTTAATTTCATCTAATCAAAACATTAGAATGAAAAAACTGAAATTTATTACTTGCTTTACCTTATTTATTTTTGGTACACAATTGTATGCGCAATATGCTGCAGTAAAAGATTTAACCACGAGGCAATTTCCGTGGTTGAAGAATAAAGTTGTACTCAAAGAGATTTCAAAAGAGAATGATGAAGATGTCTTTGTAATCGAAACGAAAAAAGATAAACTATATATATCAGCATCGTCTACAAGTGCAGCTTCGCGCGGATTAGATTGGTATGCGAAACATGTGGCACACCAAAGTATTTCGCATATGGGCGATAACAAATCGCAGCTTGCCAAACTTCCGCAAATTAATCAACCAATTAAAAAGAAATCATTTGTTCCATATCGTTATGCATTAAATTATTGTACGATCAACTATTCGTTTAGCTTTTATACATGGGAAGAATGGGAGAAAGAATTGGATTGGATGGCGCTGAATGGTGTCAATATTATGTTAGCGCCAGTTGGGACTGAAAAAGTTTGGTACAACACATTGATCAAAATGGGTTATTCGGATGAAGAAGCCAAAGCTTTTATTCCAGGTCCTGCGTTTACAGCTTGGTGGTTAATGGGAAATCTTGAAGGCTGGGGCGGTCCTGTGAGCAATCAATTAATAGATCAACAAGCAGAATTGCAAAAAAAGATTCTGAAACGAATGAAAGAGTTAGGAATCGAGCCTATTTTACAAGGTTTTTATGGAATGGTTCCGCACGATTTGAAAACGAAAAAAGGATACGAAGATGCACCAGTTATCGATCAAGGAAATTGGGTGTTCACAGAATTTACGCGTCCAGCTATTTTAGTTCCTACCACTTCTCATTTCGAGAATGTTGCTAACATTTACTACGATGAGATGAAGAAATTGTATGGAAATGACATCAAATATTTTGGCGGTGAACCTTTTCACGAAGGAGGGAAAACAAAAGGAGTTAATGTGCCAGAAGTAGCGCAACACGTGCAACAAACCATGCAAAAGAATTATCCAAATTCGACGTGGGTTTTACAAGGTTGGCAAAACAATCCTTCGGATGATATTTTAAAAGGTCTTAAAAAAGAGAATACTTTAATCATTGAATTGTTTGGAGAAAATACAGATAATTGGTACAAAAGAAAAGGATATAACGGTACAAGTTTTATTTGGTCAAATGTGAGTAATTTCGGAGAAAAGAATGGTTTGTACGGAAAATTACAACGTTTTATTGATGAAGTTTATCGCGCCAAAAACTCTGAATATGGACAATATTTGAAAGGTGTCGGAATTATTCCAGAAGGAATTATCAACAATCCTGTTGCTTACGATTTGATGTTGGATTTGGCTTGGCAAGATGAAAAACCAAATCTTGACGAATGGCTAAAAAATTATACAATTTATCGATACGGAAAAGAAAATCAAGATATCATAAATGCTTGGAAAGGTTTTGCACAAACAGTTTATTCAAGTCCAGAAGTTTACCAAGAAGGACCTTCGGAAAGTATTTATTGTGCGCGTCCTTCGTTGAACGTCAATCCAGTTTCATCTTGGGGAACACGTAAGAGAAATTACGATATTAAACAATATAAGGAAGCTGTAAAATTATTTGTGAAAGCAGATGAAGAATTCAAAAATGTAGAAACGTATCAAACCGATAAAATCGATTTTCTTCGTCAAGTTTGGGCAGATAAAGGTGATGATGCTTATGCGCGAATGGTTGCTGCGATAAATTATCAAGATAAAGAACGTATCCAAAAAGCTGGAAATAATTTTATCGAAATGGTAAAATTGCAAAATGAATTATTAGGAAATAGTAAATATTTTACGCTGAATCGTTGGGTAGAAGAAGCTAAAGATTTTGGAAAGAATTTGCCTGATGCTCAAAACGTGATGTACAATGCAAAAGGACAAATTACGTTTTGGGGACCAGATACGTTGCCGCGTACGACGCTGAGAGATTACGCGCACAAAGAATGGAACGGATTACTTGGTTCGCTTTATTTGGAGCGTTGGAAAGTCTTTGTGGAGAATTCTATAAATGGTAAAATCTCAAATCCAGAAGATTTTTATAAAATGGAAGTTGAGTGGTCGAAGAAACAAGATTTGTATCAACCCAAAAAATCAACGCCAGAAGAATTTAAAAAGCTTCAAGCTAAAATTTTAGAATAATTATAAAGTTGAAATTACCTCGTATTGAAAAATATGAGGTATTTTTATAATTACTGTAAAATTTCACACATGAAGAAAAATTATTTCAAACCCTTACTTTTAGGAATAAGTTTATTTTCGATTTCGGTTTTTGGTCAACAAGAGAAACCAAAATACGATTATCAAGAAGCTTTCAAACCATTTTTTTATCAGAATAATGCAACAGAAACTCGTTCAGCGAGTGGAAAACCAGGTCATAATTATTGGCAAAATCGTGCGGATTATAATCTGAATGTTAGTTTGAATGAAGAAAAAAATGAAATTTCTGGAACATCTGAAATTACATATACCAACAATAGTTTTGATGATTTAGACTTTTTGTGGTTACAATTGGATCAAAATTTATTCAAAAAAGAATCTCGTGGAAGTGCTTTATTACCAATTTCTGGAAGCCGTTATGGCGATTCAACTTCTGAATTTGAAGGAGGTTATAAAATTAAATCTGTTCAAATCGACGGAAAAGAAGCGAAATACACTGTTTCAGATACGCGTATGCAAATTGATTTGATTAATCATTTGAAAGCGCGTGGAGGAAAAACAAAAATCAAGATTGAATATTCGTTTGTTTCGCCTAATTATGGAGCAGATAGAATGGGAGTTGAGCCGACTAAAAATGGAAAGATTTTTACGATGGCACAATGGTTTCCTCGCATGGCGGTTTACGATGACATCATGGGATGGAATACGTTGCCATATCTAGGTCCAGGAGAATTTTATCTGGAATATGGAGATATAACAGCTAATATAACGGTTCCTTCATCGCATTATGTAGTTGGTTCGGGAGAATTATTGAATGAAAATGAAGTCTACTCAAAAGAAGAAGTAAACCGATGGAACAAAGCAAAATCGAGTGATAAAACCGTTATTATTCGTTCTGCTGATGAGGTAAACAAAGCGACAAAAGTTGCAAAAGGAACAAAAACGTGGAAATTTAAAATTCAGAATACACGCGATTTTGCTTGGGCTTCATCATCTTCATTTATCTTAGATGCAGCAAAAATTAATCTTCCAAGTGGTCAAAAATCGTTAGCAATTTCGGCTTATCCAGTAGAAAGTGATGGAAATGATGCTTGGGGAAGATCGACAGAATATACAAAAGCTTCTATTGAACATTACTCAAAACAATGGTTAGAATATCCTTACCCAGCGGCGACAAATGTGGCAGGAAATGAGGGCGGAATGGAATATCCGGGAATTGTTTTTTGTCATTTGACTTCGAAAGGAGAAAGTCTTTGGGGAGTTACAGATCACGAATTTGGACATATTTGGTTCCCGATGATTGTTGGTTCTAATGAACGTGTTCATGGTTGGATGGACGAAGGTTTTAATACGTTTATCAATGATATTTCGACAAAGAATTTCAACAATGGTGAATATTACAAAAAGCAATCTGCACAACGAATGGCAGGTTATTTATTCAGCGATAATCTTGAACCTGTAACGACTCAACCGGATAATATGCGTGAAAGAAATATAGGTGCGTTGTTGTATTATAAGCCGGGAGCGGGAATGAAAGTTTTGCGTGAAACAATTTTGGGCGAAGAAAAATTTGATAAAGCATTGCGTCAATACATCAAATATTGGGCATATAAACATCCAACACCAGAAGATTTTTTCCGTACAATGGAAAATGTTTCAGGAGAGGAATTATCGTGGTTTTGGAGAGGTTGGTTCTTGAATAAATGGACAATTGATCAAGGAATTAACAGCGCAAAATATGTAGATGGCGATTATAAAAAAGGCTTGATTTTGAAAGTGGAGAACTTTGGACAATTGCCAATGCCAACAACTGTTCAAGTGAATTTTAAAGATGGAACTTCGCAAGAAGTTAAATTACCGATTGAAGTTTGGAAACGTAATACAGAATGGACTTTCAAAGTGCCTTCAACAAAAGAAGTTTCGACGATTAAATTGGATCCAAATGGAGCTTTACCAGATATTGATTTGAAGAATAATACATTCAATATGGCGGAGGCAAAACCTGTTGAAAAAATTAATCCAAAAGAATACGAAGGTACATTTACGAATAAACAAATCAATGCTGAATTTGTGTTGAAAGCTGAAAACGATAAATTGAATTTAGTTTTTGGTGGACAAACTATTCCGTTAGATTATCAAGGTGATGGTAAATTTGTGAATGAACAAGGCGGTTTGGAATTGACTTTTGCAAAAGATAAAAAGACATTTTCTGTAGAAGAAGCTGGACAAAAATTCGAGTTTACGAAGAAGTAAATTTGTTCTAAGTTGTCATACTGAACTCATTTCAGCATCTCATCAGAAAAGTAAATCACATCAGGAAAATAAAAAAACCACTTCGCAAGAAGTGGTTTTTTATTGACTATTATTTTTGAGATGTACCTTCTGGTTTAAGATATAAATCGAAGTAATCTGTAATTTTTTGCATCAAATGAACGCGATCTTTTCCACGAACATTATGCTCATGCCCAGGATAAACAAAGTAATCCATTTGAACACTATTTTTCACCGCTTCGCGAATAAAATCAATCGAATGTTGCCAAACAACCACATTATCTTGCGCTCCGTGAATCATTAATAATTTACCTTTTAAGTCTTTTACACGATTAATTAAATTCGTGTTTTTGAAACCTTCAGGATTATCTTGAGGCGATTCCATGTAACGTTCCGTATACATAATTTCGTATTGCGTCCAATCTAAAACTGGTCCACCAGCAACTCCAACTTTAAAAACGTCAGGTTTACGTAACATGAATGATGTTGTCATAAATCCACCATAAGACCAACCATGAATTCCCATACGTTCCGCATCTACGAAAGGTAAAGTTTTCAAGAAATCGACACCTTTCATTTGGTCATTCATTTCTGTAGTTGCTACATTTCCGTGAATCGCTTGCTCAAATTTAAGACCTCTATTCGCAGATCCGCGTCCGTCCATTGTAAAGACAACATAACCTTTTTCCGCTAAATGATCGTACCAAAGATTTCCTGTTGCAGGAAAACGATTTGTGATTAATTGCGCGTGAGGACCATTGTACAAATAAACGATAACTGGATATTTTTTCGAAGAATCAAAGTTTGTAGGATAAATCAATTTTCCATACAAATCTGTTCCATCATCTGCTTTTAATGTTACATTTTCAACTTTCGCTGTGTTGTAATTTGCCAAAGGATTTTGAGCAGTTAAGATATTTTGTTTGAATTTTCCATTTGCATCCAACACATCAATTTTACGAGGCGTGTTATCATTGCTCCAATTATCAATTGCATATTCTCCATTCGTTGAAACCGAAACATTGTGCGTTCCTGCATCTGTTGTTATTTTACGCAATTTTCCATTCTCCCAATTCACTGTATATAAATGACGATCTTTCGGAGAATCTTTTGTTGTTATAATTAAGAATTCTTTTTTCTTCGCATTTTCGCCAACAAGATCCGTTACAATCCAATCTCCTTTTGTGATTTGGTTTAATAATTTTCCGTCTGTATTGAAGCGATACAAATGCATAAAACCATCACGTTGCGACCACCAAACAAACTCGTTATTTTTTCCTGGAATAAAATGTAATTCGTTTTGAGGTTCTACATATTTTGCATCATCTTCTTTGAATAATGTTTTAATCAATTTCCCTGAAGTTGCATCATATTGATTCAATTCCATGTGTTTTTGATTACGAGAAAGTAACGCAATATAAATATGTTTTTCATCTGGCGACCACGTAACCGAAGTTAAATAGTGATCGACTTCTGGATGAGTTTCTAAGAAAATCGTTTTTTGAGTGGTTGGATTATAAACGCCTAACGTAACGGTATGATTTTTTGTTCCAGCAAATGGATATTTGATGTTTTTATTCACTGCAGGTTGCACAGACCAATCGATAATTGGATAATCTGTAACCGCTGTTTGATCCATTCTATAAAACGCAACTAAATTCCCTTTTGGCGAAATGAAAATTCCTTTGTGAATACCGAATTCATTTTGATGAACCGATTTTCCATTCACAATTTCATATTTTCCGTCTTTTGTAATTTGATGTGTTTTTCCAGCTTTATCAACAAAAAATAAATTATTGTCAATAACGTATCCAACTTGATTATTTGTTGCATCAAATTCTACATTTTCTGCATTATCAGGTAATTTCAACCAATCATTTTGTTGACCAGCAGTTGTAATTGTTTTGTAACCCGTTTTTGTCGAATAATAGGCTTGCTTATCATTAATCCAATTCAAAGAAGGAATTCTTTTATTCTCAAATTGAGAACTTCTGAAAATTGTATCAGTTTTAAGAGAAGGAACTTCTTTCTTGATTAAAGCTTCTCCATAAGACGTTTTTACATTTTGCGTGTACGCATTTTGATTCGGAATCCATTGAACTTGATTTAGACTTTCGATACGTAAATTCGTCGATAATCCAAGTACAGCATCTTCCATTGTGACATTCTTTTTCTGAGCTAATAAACTAGCGCTCATTAAAAGTGTACTCAATAAAATTGTTTTTTTCATGTGTGATTTCTATTTCAAATATTGCCCAAGGGCTTCTAAGTTTTTCTTTTCGTTCCCAATAAAAATTTTGTCTCCGTCTACCACGACAGGACGTTTTAGGAAAGTATAATCTGATAAAATATAATTTTTGATATCATCTTCAGAAAGCTGTTGATCTTTCAATCCTAATTTTTTGTAATTCTGCGCACGTCTCGAAAATAAAGTTTCGTAACTCCCAGCTAAATTCTTCATTTCTTCTAATTCTTCAGCCGTTATCGCAGTCGTTTTTATTTCATGCAAATCAAAACCTGTAAAATCAAACTCTTTCATAATACGTTTGCACGTATCGCAAGTTTTCAAAAAAAATACTTTTTTCATTTCTCAAAATCTTTGGTTTTGTAAAGATAAATAAGTTTCATCGTTTTGCAGAATGATAAAGAATTTTGTCAAAATATATTTCAAATCGATAAAAAACTATCTTTGCAAGTATGGAAGAAACTAATTTTTTGCGTTTAAACAAATATATTAGCGATAGTGGTTTTTGTTCGCGTCGCGAAGCAGATCAATACATCGAAAATCGTTTGGTACAAATTAATGGACGAGTTGCTAAAATTGGGCAATTTGTAGGACCAAATGATGTGGTGACTGTAAAAGGTGTCGAAATAGAACCGCGCGAAAAGGAGCATGCGGTTTATATTATGCTCAATAAACCTGTGGGCGTTACGTGTACAACAGATCCTACGGATCCAGATAATATTGTCGATTTTCTTTCGTTTGGAGAACGAATTTTTCCGATTGGTCGTTTAGATAAAGATTCGCAAGGATTGATTTTATTGACAAGCGATGGCGATATTGTGAATAAGATTTTACGTGCAGGAAATAATCACGAAAAAGAATATATCGTAACCGTTGATAAACCAATTACGGATGAATTTTGTGAACGAATGTCGAAAGGTGTTCCGATTCTTAATCAAGTTACGAAGAAATGTAAGATCGAAAAAATAAGTACAAATGTTTTCAAAATTACATTAATCCAAGGTTTGAATAGACAGATTCGTCGTATGTGCGAATATTTTGGTTATACTGTCAAAAAATTAGAACGTGTTCGAATTATGAACTTAACGTTGAATGTCGGAATTGGTCAACACCGAGATTTAACAGCAGAAGAGTTAGCAGAAATCAATCGATTAACGAAAGATTCAGAAAAACACGAGGAAAAGAAACCAGCTTCAAAATCAAAAAAATCATCAACGAAAAAAACAAAAGAAATTTCTCCAGATTTTAAAGATTCGAAAGGAAAATCAATCAAAAAGCCAGTAAAAAAATCAACAACTCAAGCGAGAGCTGGGAAAAGTAAACCACCAACAAATACCAAAGGAGGGAAATTTGGTAAAAGAAGATAAAATCAAAAGACGAATATTTTTCGTCTTTTTTTATACATTTTGGTCAAAGCTAACTTCTATCATATCACTTTGTCAAAGATTCAATATCTTTATAAAGTAAAATCTTAAAAACACATGAAGAAAATTGTTTACTCGTTGCTTTTTATAGCGATGACTTTTGGTGCGTCGGTAAAAGCACAAGAAAATGTTACTTATCAATTGCCTCCGCAAGAAATTTTACAATTGGCAGACGCGGATATGCCACCCTCAATTAGTACAGATCGTAAGGCTGAAAATGCATTTTTGTCTTATAGAAGTCGTTATAAAACGATTAATGAATTGTCAGAAAAAGAATTACGTTTAGCAGGATTACGAATTAATCCAGTTACAAATATCAATTCACGTGAAACATTCAGTGAGAAAATCACTTATTTTGATCTGAAAACTTCAAAGGAAAAAACAATTGCTGGTTTACCTGCAAAAGGTCGTTTTTCTAATCAGTCTTGGAACACTTCTCAATCAAAATTTGCCGTTACAAATACAACAAATAAAGGTGTAGAACTATGGATTGTTGACGTAAAAACGCAAGTTGCAACAAAAGTTTATGAAGATAAATTAAACGCAAACTTAGGTCGTCCTTTCAATTGGATTTCAGATACAGAATTAATTGTGAATGTAATTCCAGCTTCTAAAAAAGCTTTGATTGATACAAAAGACGCAATTGCGACTGGACCTACAGTTTCTGTTGCTGATGGAAAAGAAGCGCAAAACAGAACCTATCAAGATTTATTGCAAAATAAAAATGATGAGTTTAACTTCGAACAATTAGCAATTTCTGAATTAGTAAAAGTTAATATCGAAACAGGAGCAAAATCGAAATGGAAAGATGCTGCGATGTACACGGATATTTCGACTTCTCCAGATGGACAATATGTTTTGGTGAACGAAATCAAAAAACCTTTTTCATATTTAGTAACCTACAATAGTTTCCCATCAACTGATATTGTGTATGATATCAATGGAAAATTAGTAAAAGAAGTTGATCATAAAGAGTTACAAGAAGTTGTTCCGAAAGGATTTTCTTCGACGATTATGGGAAAAAGAAATTTGTATTGGAGAGCAGATAAACCAAATACTTTATATTGGGTTGAGGCTTTAGATGGTGGTGATGCAAATAAGCCTGCGGAATATCGCGATGCGCTTTATCAAGTTGTGGCGCCTTTTACTGCGAACAAAGAGTTGTTGGTAAAAGTAAAAGATCGCTATAGAGGAGTGACTTGGGGAAATGATGAGGTTGCGATTGTGAGAGATGCTTGGTATAATACGCGTAACGAAAGTAGTTATTTGTTCAATCCGTCAAATCCAACTCAAGAACCAATCCGTTTTTTCAGTAGAAATTCGCAAGATGCTTACAATAATCCTGGAAATTTCGTAACTGAAATGAATGATTATGGTTACAATGTTTTAGCGATTAACAAAGGAAAATTGATGTTAGTTGGAGAAGGAGTTTCTGCGGAAGGAATTTTACCTTTTGTTGATGATTTTGATATCAAAACACTGAAAACCACTCGTTTATGGAGGGCGCAAAAATCAGATAAATTAGAAGCAATTGCTCGTGTTATTGATCCGAAGAAAGGAATCATTTTAGAACAAATTCAATCGAAATCAGATTATCCAAATTTATATTTTCGTAATATTTTTCAGAAAGGAGGAAAGCCAAAACAAGTAACCTTTACAAAAAATCCTTTCGAGGCAATGAACAAAGTTTCGAAAGAATTAATTACGTACAAACGTGCTGATGGTGTGGAATTATCAGGAACGTTATATTTACCACCAAATTATGATAAAACGAAAAAGGAAAAGTTACCAATGTTAATGTGGGCTTATCCTCGCGAGTTCAAAGATGCATCTACGGCTGGTCAGGTAACAACTTCTGAGAATAAATTTACTTCTCCTTCTTACGGAGGTCCTATTTATTGGGCGTTGAGAGGGTATGCGGTACTAGATGATGCGGCTTTCCCAATTATTGGAGAAGGAAAAGAAGAGCCAAATGATACGTTCGTTCCTCAATTGGTTGCCAATGCAAAAGCTGCGATTGATGCGGTGGATAAATTAGGTTATATCGATCGTGAAAGAGTTGCGGTTGGTGGACATTCTTATGGTGCGTTTATGACAGCGAATTTATTAACGCATTCTAATTTATTTGCGGCGGGTATTGCGCGTTCAGGGGCTTATAACCGTACGTTAACGCCGTTTGGATTCCAGTCAGAACAACGTAATTATTGGGAAGCTCCAGATGTTTACAACACAATGGCTCCTTTCCAAAATGCAGATAAAATGAAAACACCATTGTTGTTAATTCATGGTGAAGCTGATAATAATACAGGAACTTTCCCGATGCAATCTGAGCGTTATTTCAATGCATTGAAAGGTTTAGGAGCGACAACTCGTTTGGTTTTATTACCACAAGAATCTCACGGATATGCAGCCAGAGAAAATATTCTTCACATGTTATGGGAACAAGATCAATGGTTAGAGAAATATGTGAAAAACAAAGGAAAAAATTCTGAAAAGAAATAATTCTCAATATAAGAAAAGCGATTCAATTTTGAATCGCTTTTTTATTGTAAATAATCATTATATTTAGTTCATAATTAATCATCTATGAAATTAAAAGCTTTACTATTCTTTCTAACAATTTTTTCTCCATTTCTATTTGCTCAAAATTTGTGGAAAGTAGAATATGAAACCTATGATAAAATCTTTTTTGATGAAAAAGATCCTGTTTATAAAGCAGCATTAGATAAAAACAATTCTACACCAAAATATTATCAATTACTTTTTGATGAAAATCAGTCGTTTTTCAGTGAAGTTGTAAAAATTGATAATAGTCAAAATCAATCATCTATGTCGATGAGTACAATTGAAGATAATATTTACATCGATTATAAAACTTTACAATATAAGATTGAAGGAAATTATGTAAACAAAAATATTTTAATAATAGATAATTTGCCAAAATACATTTGGACAATTAGTCGAGAATCAAAAGAAATTTTGGGTATTAAAGTTAAAAAAGCAACAACTGAATACAAAGATTCTAAGATAGAAGTTTGGTTTGCGCCAACTTTACAACCAAAAGGCGGACCAATATTTTTCAATGGATTGCCAGGTTTAATTTTAGAATTGAAAGCTGTAACAACAATGAAAGACGAAAGTTACGAAACGACTTTTAGAGCAATTAATATAAAAGAAGCATCTAAAAACGAAGTGATTAAAATTCCATCAAAAGGTCAAAAAATGACACAAATTGAGAAAGACTATTTTGTAAAAGAAGCGAATAGAAAAATGATGGAAGCCTATAATAATAAGGTTTCTAAAGACTAAAACACAAAAAAAACCACTTCGAAAGAAGTGGTTTTTAAATTTTATAGCTGAGGTATTATAACATTTTCAAGAAGTTAACTTCTAATTCTGTTAATCTTCTAAAATCACCTCTTTGTAAAGTTTTCTTTGTAAGTCCTGCAAAAGAAACGCGGTCTAACGCTTCTACTTCGTATCCTTTTGTTTCGAAAATACGACGTACAACGCGGTTCCAACCAATGTGTAATTCTACACCAACTTCATTTTTCGGTCTACCTTCGATAAAAGAAATTTCGTCAACAACTGCAATTCCTTCAGGAATTAAACGAACACCTTTTTTGATGTCAGTCAAATCATTTGCTGTTAATTTTTTATCTAAAGTTACATGATATATTTTTTTGATATCATGACTTGGATGCGTTAATTTCTTAGTTAAATAACCATCGTTTGTAAACAATAAAACTCCTGTTGTCTGTCTGTCCAAGCGACCTACTGGGAAAATTCTCGCTGTAGTTGCTGTAGACATTAAGTCCATTACAGTTTTACGTCCTTTTTCGTCATTTGATGTTGAAATAAACCCTTTTGGTTTGTTCAACACAAAATATACATTTTTCTCTGAAGAGATTTTACGACCATCGAAACGCACTTCATCATCGGGTTGTACTTTATAACCCATTTCAGTAATCACTTGACCATTCACTGTAACGATTCCAGTTTTGATCAACTCGTCGGCCTCTCTTCTGGATGCAATCCCTGCATTCGCTACATATTTATTTAAACGAATAGTCCCGTCATCAACTGGAGCTTTTTTCAGTCTTTTAACAAATGGTTTTTCACCTGGTTTGTTAAACGGTTTCTTTGGTCCAAAACTTTTCTTTCCTTCTTCTGATGGTTTTCCACCAAAAGTTGGTTTTCCTTTCCCTGAAGATGGTTTAGAAGAAGAATTTCCTCTTGCTCCACCTTTTCCACGATTGTTCCCGCCTTGGGAATTTCTGTCGTTGGATTGATTTCGTCTGTTATTCATCTGAATTTGATTAATTTATGCGCTGATTAAAATTTTGCGCAATAGTTTGCAAAGTTAAGGGATTTATTTCGATTAATACGATACTAAATACACCAGCAACAATCATTCCCTTAAAAAAATAGTGTAAAATCTTATATGCTTGTGACGATTTTATTCTCCAAATGATAAATAAAATCACTGTAAAAGCGATATTCGAAGCAATAAAAAAGTATTTCATTGCGCCAACATCATTTTTCATAATGATAATAATTCCAATGATTAATTCTGTAATAATTAAACATGAAATCAAAACTTTTGTAAAATCGATTCCATATTTAATTGGAATTGAATCATAATTATAAATCAAATCTGCTTTTTGAGAACTCAAATCTTTTACAATATCAGTAATCAATAATAAAATGGTCAAGAAAGTAGCGTGCAAAGCCAAATTGAACGTGAAATGATCAAAATAAACCAATAAGGCGAAAAATGGCATCACACGAATGACAACCAAATAAAAGTTTTTGATCAATGCAAATCGATTGATTTTGTGACTATAAAACCAAACTAAAAATTGATAAACCAAAAAGAAAACGAAAACTTTCCACGAAATTAAAGCCGCAATAATCAATGCTAAAGCATTTAGAACAATGTAAACAGTTAGTTTGAAACCTTGTGAAACTTGTTTTTGAAGATAAACTTGTAAAGGACGTTTGAGTTCGTCTTTTTCTAAATCGTAAAAATTATTGATGATATATCCTGCGGCCACACAAAGTATCGAACAAAGGATAAGCCCGTCTAACTTTGGATTTGTCAACAATTGACGATGACCAACTTCTGGCGCAAAAATAAAAAGCGCAGCAAGATATTGTGCTAAAATAAGCACAATTAAATTATAGCCACGAACAACAGAAAATAATGCAAAAACCTTTAAGATTATTTTCTGAACGTTCATTGATTATATTTTTATAAATTATTTTTTTAGAATTTGTAAATAACTTCGGTCTGAAAGTCTTTTAGGTAGCTTTTCGCCTTGTCATAATCTTGTGTAAAACCAAGAACATAACCGCCTCCGCCAGAACCACAAAGTTTTAGGTAATACGTATCTGTATCAATTCCAGTTTTCCATGCATTCACCAATTTTTGAGGAATCATAGGTCTGAAATGTTCATAACCCCAAGCTGACAATTTCTGAAGATTTGCAAAAAGTGGATTGTATTCACCTTTCACAAAGTTTTCGATACATGCATTGTTGTATTTAATAAACTCTTCTTTCAATGTTTTACGGAAACCTTCTTTTTTCATTTTTTCAAAGAAAATATGAATCATTGGTGCCGTTTCTCCTGGTGTACCAGAATTGATTAAGAAAACAGCTCCTTTTCCGTCAGTATTTGCAGAAGGTAAACCAATTGTCGAGATATCATCTTTTGATTGAATTAACAAAGGAATATTCATATAACAAATCAAAGGATCAATTCCAGAACTTTTCCCATGAAAATGAGATTCTAAATTACCGAAAAGAGCTTTTAATTCGCTGATTTTTTCTTTGTTCAGATTTTGGTTGATATCAATTTTATTCAACGCATATTTGTCATAAATAGCAGCAACCAAAGCGCCTGAACTACCTACACCATATCCTTGAGGAATGTTAGAATCGAAGTACATTCCGTTTGCAACATCTTCCGAAAAAGATTTTGTGTCAAAAGTATCAGCAAAATTTTCTTCTAAAAATTTTGCATAATTTTTCAAGTGAGCATTTGATGATTCTGCAATTTCAGAAGGCTCAAATTTTAATGCACCTTGGTAAAAATTATAAGGAATTGTTAATCCTTTCGAGTTCTCAATAATTCCATATTCGCCAAAAAGTAAGATTTTGGCATAAAATAATGGGTTCTTCATTCAATGCTAAAATTGGTACCGCAAATGTACAAAATTTAAGCCATTCTTTTTTGAATCTGAGGAAGAGTTTTGTTTTAAAAAATTGTAAATCACATTATTTTTTGATTATTAGTAGATTTTGGAATATATTTTGACTAAATAATTTAGAATAAATTGGTTAAATTTCAATTAATAATCAATGATTTTAACCGAATTAGCATTAAAAATAGAGAATTAATGTATTAAAATATATAAATTTGTGCCATGTATATCACCGAATATCTATCGAATGAGATAAAACCAGGGAAAGTTAATTCTTCTCCAAGTCAGCTTTTAGAAGTTGTGCAAGAGAATAAATTGACGCATTTACCTTTGTTTAAAGGGTTGGATTTTGTTGGAAATATCTCGGAAGAAGATTTGATTGAATTATCAATTGATGATAAAAAAGTAGATTATACTTCGTATTTGGAGAGTTTTTATCTTTCTGAATCGAGTACGCTTTTAGATGCAATTCAGATGATGTACACGAATCAGGCGAATATCTTACCAATTATTAACGAACAATCGCGCTATGTTGGTTTTATTACGGAAACGGATATTATCTACACATTTGCAAATTTTCCTTTTGTCGCTGCGCTAGGTGTTTCGATGCTAGTTTCGATTGCGGAAAAAGATTTGTCGATGACTGCGATTTCTAATATTATTGAAGTGAATAACGGAAAAATTTTGGGAATGATGATTGTTGGGAATAAGGAGGATAGCGTTTATGTTTTGCTGAAATTTAGTTCATCGAACTTGTTGACAATTGGTGAAACATTTGAGCGTTATGGATATCAAGTGATTCAAAAATTTTATAACGACGAAAAACAAGAACTTCTGCAAAGTCGTTATGCACAATTGTTAAAATACATGAATACCTAATGATAAAAGTTGCACTTTTTGGACAAAAAACAAGTACGTCTTTAACGGATATTATTCCACCATTTATTAATTATTTAGTTCAGAACGAAATTGCTTTTTGTGTTGAGCAAAATTTTCTTCAAATCTTAAAAGAAACAACTGATTTTGATACTGATAATGTAGAAACCTATACTTCTCATGATGATTTAGACAAATCGGTCAAGTTTTTATTCAGTTTTGGTGGAGACGGAACAATCTTATCAGCAACTACAATTGTTAGGGATTCTAATATTCCAATTATTGGAGTAAATACTGGACGTTTAGGCTTTTTAGCAACAATCAATAAAAGTGTATTGTTGGAGCAAATGGATAGTTTTTTCAATGATGATTATAACATTATTCCACGAACTTTATTAACAGTGAAAAGAAGTGATGGTGTAGAAATTGAAAATAATTTTGCGATAAACGAAGTAACTGTAGTTCGCCGTGAAACAACTAGTATGATTACAGTTGATGCTTATTTGAACAATGAATTTCTAAATTCTTTTTGGTCTGATGGATTGATTATTTCTACGCCAACAGGTTCTACAGGATATTCGTTGAGTTGTGGAGGACCAATTGTTCATCCGTCCAATCAAAATTTTGTGATTACACCTGTTGCGCCACATAATCTAAATGTACGTCCATTAATTGTGTCAGAAAACGAAAAAATTGACTTAAAAATACGTAGTAGAGCTAATGAATACTTCCTTTCGTTGGATTCTCGTAACTTTCCTTTAACAACTGACGTCGAATTGACGATACAAAAAGCTGACTTCAAAATCTTAATCGTTGAAGCTATTGACGCGACTTATTTCACAACTTTGAGAGAAAAAATGCTTTGGGGTTCAGATAAAAGGAATTAAAATTTACAATAAATCTTCTTAATTTTTGTTAAATCAGTTACGTTGAATTGACTTTTGTTTATATTTGTTCGAATTTAAAAGAAGATAAAAAGCAAAAGCCGAAAAAATAACACAACTTATGAGGAGAGTATTTTTGTTTGTTTTTATACTATGTTTTTCGCAATTAACTTTTGCGCAAAGACATGAACTCGGAATTTTTGCTGGTGGAGCAAATGTGATTGGAGATATTGGTAAAGCCAATTACATCAATCCGTTTCCTACGAAAACAGAGCCAGGTGGGAAAATTTATTTACCAATTTCCATAGGAGGATTGTATCGTTTTAATATAAATCCGCAAATGGGTTTTAGAGCAAATATCTCTTATTCAAAAGTTGGAGCAAGTGACCACCGCTCGAAAGAGTATTACAAATTAGAAAGAAATAAAAATTTTCGAAATAATATTGTAGAAGGATCATTGATGTTTGAGTATAATTTCTTTAATATCAATGATGATCAAGAAAAAGCGCAATCGCCTTATATTTTTGTAGGAGTTGGAGCTTTTTCGGCAAAAGGAAAAGAATATGATTACGATGGGACAAACAACGTAATTATCGAAAAAACAAAATATAATACCGATTTAACGATTCCTTTTGGGGTTGGATATAAAGTAAGATTCAATTACAATTGGATTTTATCTTTTGAGACAGGTGTTCGTTATACAAGTGTTGATTATATAGATTACAACAAAGGAAAATTTACTCAAAATTTTACTGATGCTGTAGCTGATGGAGTTATACCTTCGGATGAATATAGTAAAAGAGTATACGGAAACACATCAAACAAAGATTGGTACGTATTATCAGGAATTACCTTAACGTACAGTTTTGGTCGACCTGCTTGTTATTGTGATTAAAAAGAATGGAAATTAGTTTAGTAGAACAAATAGATAAAAATAATATACCTAATCACGTTGCAATCATTATGGATGGTAACGGAAGATGGGCTAAGAAGAACGGTAAAGAAAGAACTTTTGGACACAAAAGTGCTTTGGGAGCTGTACGATCTTCAATCGAAACTTGTCGAAAATTAGGTATAAAACATCTTACACTTTACGCATTTTCTACTGAAAATTGGAACCGTCCAAAATTAGAAGTCAATGTTTTAATGACTTTATTAAGTTCTGCAATTAAGGACGAAATAAATGAATTACACAAAAATGGAGTTCGCTTGAATGTGATTGGAGATTTATCAAAATTACCAAAAAAAGCATTCAAAGATTTGACTCAAGCAATGGAAAAAACAAAAGACAACACAGATTGTGTTTTGACATTAGCATTAAGTTATGGTTCGAAAGAAGAACTATTACACGCGATGAAATCTATTGCCCAAAAATACAAAGACGGAGAAATATCCGACAATGATTTTAATGAAGAATTAGTTCATCAAAACTTATATACACACGATTTACCTATGGTAGATCTTATGATTAGAACAAGTGGCGAAACCAGAATTAGTAATTTCTTGTTGTGGCAAATTGCTTACGCAGAATTATATTTTACAGAGGTTTTGTGGCCTGATTTTAACGAGGAAGAATTTTATAAAGCAATTTTAAATTACCAAAATCGAGAACGTAGATTTGGTAAGATAAGCGAGCAACTAACGAACTAATCGAACTGAAATAGAGGATTATGAAGAAAATTTTTTGGACAATGTGTATGCTTGGTGCTTACATGGCACAGGCGCAAGTCGTAGACTCTACGAAAACCATTGATTCAACACAACAAGATAATTTTGTCTTAGATTATACCAATGCACGAACTTTCAAACTGAAAGATATCGTTGTAACAGGTGACTCTAAATATTCTAAGAATCAAATTATCCGTTATGCAGGTTTTGCTATCGGTGAAGAGATAGAATTACCAGGTACGAAGGTAAATAATGCTGTAAAAAAATTATGGAGATCTAATATTTTCTCTGACATCGACTTGTATGTAGATAAAATAGAAGGTAACGAAGTAACATTAGAGCTTGCCTTGGTTTCAGTTCCTAGTTTAGGAGAAATTAAGATTAACGGCGTGAAAAAATCGCAACGCGAAGATTTAATCAAACAAAATAAATTAAATCCAGGTGTTAAGATTACACAAAGTTTGATCAATACGACAAATAATAAAATCAAAGATTATTATACTGGAAAAGGTTATCCTAACACAACAATTAATGTAGAACGTCAACCAATTGCTGGTAAAGAAGATGAAGAAAATATTACATTGAATGTGAATCGTGGAGAGCGTGTAAAGATTAAGAAAATCATTTTCGAAGGAAATGACAACTTAACAGCTGCTCGTTTACGTAAAAAAGGGATGAAAAATACCAAACAGAAATCGATCAATATCTTCAAATCATCTAAAATGATTCCTGAAAAATTCCAGGAAGATTTAAAAACTTTGGTTGATGAGTACAAATCTGTTGGTTTTAGAGATGCTAAAGTTGAGTCATACAACATCGAAAAAGTTGATGACAAAAACTTATTAGTTAAAATTAAAGTTAACGAAGGAAAACCATATTTCTTAGGAGATGTAACGTTTTCTGGAAACTCAATTTATACTTCTGAACAATTACAACGAATTTTTGGTTACAAAACAGGAGATCGTTATGATGCAGTAGGTATCAACAAAAAGATTTCTGGATCAGAAAAAGACGATGATATTTCTACATTATACATGGATAGAGGGTATTTGTTTGCTCGTGCTATTCCTGTAGAAAAAAGTGTGAAAAATGATACAATCGATCTTGAAATTAAAGTTTTCGAAGGTACTCAAGCTACACTTAACAAAGTAACGATTAACGGTAATACAGAAGCTCAT
This sequence comes from Empedobacter falsenii, assembly GCF_013488205.1. Taxonomy (NCBI): domain Bacteria; kingdom Pseudomonadati; phylum Bacteroidota; class Flavobacteriia; order Flavobacteriales; family Weeksellaceae; genus Empedobacter; species Empedobacter falsenii. The sequence goes on from NZ_CP040908.1 coordinate 69,107, forward strand.
GATCATATTTTATACCGTGAGTTAAGAACTAAACCAGGAGATTTATTCTCTAAATCGGACATTAAACGTACGATGATGGAGTTAGCTTCTTTAGGATATTTAGAGCCAACGCAAATTGTTCCAGATATTCAACCAAATCAAGATAATAATACAGTTGATGTAGAGTGGAAAGTTGCGCCAAAATCATCTTCTCAAGTAGAATTACAAGGAGGATATGGTGCAGGGACTTTCATTGGTACATTAGGATTAACTTTCGGGAATTTCTCATTGAAGAATTTTTTCAATAAAAAAGCTTGGAAACCAATTCCAATGGGAGATGGACAACAATTATCATTAAGAGCACAAGCTGGTAACGGATATAAAAATTATAGTTTATCGTTTGTTGAACCTTGGATTGGAGGAAAACGCCCTACAGCTTTATCAACGTCTTTTTATTATTCACAATATGATTACCGCGATAATTATGGAGAAAAAGCGAAATTGGATATCTTAGGAGCTTCAGTTGGTTTAACTAAGTTGTTAACTTGGCCAGATGATTATTTCCGTTTATCAAACTCAATTTCTTATCAGTTATATAACTTCGATAATTATGCGATGTCTGTTGGTAATATGCAATATGAAAATGGTTCGTCAAACAACTTAAACTATACATTAGGTTTAACACGTAATTCAGCTGGACCAGACCCTATTTTCCCTCAATCAGGATCAGAAATTAGTTTATCGTTTACGACAACATTTCCTTATTCAGTTTTTAATAACAAAGACTATACAAACATGTCTGACGTAGAAAAATTCAAATGGTTAGAATATTATAAATTCAAAGCTAAAGCATATTTCTACAAAGAATTAACAGGTAAATTAGTTTTAAAAGCTGGTGGAGAATTTGGAGTTTTAGGAACATATAACCGTAAAATTGGAACAATTCCTTTCGAGCGTTTCTACTTAGGAGGAACAGGTCTTACACAAAATCGTTTCGATGGACGTGAGATCATTTCATTAAGAGGTTACGAAGATGCAACAAACTCTGGTGGACAAACAGGAGATATTACGCCAGAAGGAGGTGGAACAATCTATAATAAATATTCGTTAGAATTACGTTATCCAATCACAATGAGCCAAACAGCCAAAATTTATGCATTAACTTTTGCAGAAGGAGGTAACGTTTGGAACAATACAAGTGAATTTAAACCGTTTGAATTAAAACGTTCTGCAGGAGCAGGTGTTCGTATTTATATGCCAGCATTTGGTTTGTTAGGATTTGATTTTGGATACGGATTTGATAAAGGATTTGGACAAACAGAACGCTCTGGATGGCAAACTCACTTTATTATTGGACAACAATTCTAATAAATTGATTAAATTTGCTTAGAACGTTTTGGCATAATTTTAGAATTAACACATCACAAATATGAAAAAATGGATTAGCTTTATAGCGTTGTTCTTTGGATTAGCAAGTTTCTCTTTTGCGCAAAGATTTTGTTACGTAGACAGCCAGTATATTTTAGAAAATTTACCTGAATATACTTCGTCTCAAAGCAAATTAAAATCTCAAACAGAATCTTGGCAAAAAGAAATTGAGCAAAAACAAGAAAATTTAGCTAAATTACAAGCCGAATTCGAAGCCGAAAAGATTTTATTAACGGCAGAACAGGTGAAAGAGCAAGAGAAAAAGCTAGCGGATGAAGTGGCAGCTGTAAGAATTTTGCAAGACAAGCGTTATGGACCAAATGGTGATTTAGTGAATCTGAGAAGATCAATGGTAAAACCTTTACAAGATCAAATTTATAATGCGACAAAAGAAGTTGCTGATAAAAGAGGTTATGGTTTCGTATTTGATAAAGGAAGTGATTTAATCATGATTTACACAGATCCAAAGTTTGACATAAGTAGAGAAGTATTAATGACTTTAAGACCAGAATTGAAACCAAATAATTCAAAAACATCAACTTCTGGAAATAATAAAACTAGTAATAGTAGCAATAAAACAAGAAAATAAATTTTAAAAAACAAATTAGACTAGAAATGAAACAAATTAGATTGATAGCAGTATTTACAATGATGGTTTTCGGAAGCGTTTTATCTTTCGCTCAAGAAATTGCACATATTGATACGCAAGCAGTAATTGAATCAATGCCAGCATACAAAAAAGCTGAAGCAGACTTAGAAGCATTAGGAAAAGGTCACCAAACTAAAATTGAAGCTTTACAAGCAGAATATAAGGCTTTTATGGAAAAAGCACAAAAAGATTTAGCTGGTAAATCTCAAGAAGAAGCTCAAAAATTAATTGCAGCGAACAAATACCAAGAAAAAGAGCAAGAAATGCAAAAGAAATATGAAAATTATGCAAAAGCTGCTCAAGATGAAATGCAAGCAAAAGAGAAAGCTTTAATGGATCCAATCGAGAAAAGAGTAATGGATGCAATTAATGCTGCTGCTGCAAAAAAAGGAGTTAAATATGTTTTACCTGCAGGTGTTTTAGTTTACAAAGCTGGAGGATACGACTTATTAAACGATGTTAAAAAAGAATTAGGTTTATAATTTTAAGTATTATTAATATCTTCAAGCCACTATTTTAGTGGCTTTTTTTATATATGAAAAGAATTTTAGTTACCGGAGCGAATGGTCAGTTAGGTCAATCAATCTTAGAGCAATCAAAAAACTACAAGGAAATTGAATGTTTTTTTGTCACTCGAAACGAATTAGATATTACGAACGAAGAATTAATTAATCATTATTTCGAAGATAAATCATTCGATTTTGTTATCAATTGTGCAGCTTATACAGCGGTTGATAAAGCAGAAGATGATCAAGAGAATGCTTATTTAGTAAACGCAAAAGCAACAGAATTTTTAGCAAAAATTACGAATGAGAAAGGAATTCCATTTATTCATGTTTCGACAGATTATGTGTTTGATGGAACTGAAGCTCAACCTCGTTTAGAAACTGATCAAACAAATCCGATTGGTGTCTATGGTCAAACAAAGTTAGACGGAGAAAATTTAGCATTAGAAAACAATCCTAAAACGATTATTTTACGCACAGCTTGGGTTTATTCTCGATTTGGAAATAACTTCGTTAAAACGATGCTTAGATTGTTTAATGACAAAGATTCAATCTCTGTTGTGGCAGATCAAATTGGTTCTCCAACAAATGCGATTGATTTGGCTGACGCAATCTTAACGATTATTTCGAAAAATGATTTAACGTATGGAATTTTTAATTATTCGAATGAAGGAGAATGTTCTTGGTTTGAATTTGCTCAAAAAATTAAAGAATTTTCTAATTCAACAATCGAAATTAATCCTGTTCCAACTTCAGCTTATCCAACAAAAGCGAAGCGTCCTGCGTACAGTTTATTGGATAAATCAAAAATAAAAGAAGTGTATCAACTTGATATTCCGACTTGGGAAGATAGTTTGAAAGAAGAATTGAAGTATTTGATTTAGTTTCAATTTTAATAACATAAAAAAGCTCGAGAATTTCTCGAGCTTTTTATTTATCTGAAAGGTTATTAATTAATCTAAAATCTCAAAACGAGTATAAGGTTGCAATGCTTTCGGAATTTTTACTGTTCCATCAGCCTGTTGGTGATTCTCTAGAATTGACGCTAAAATACGTGGTAAAGCTAAAGCAGAACCATTTAAACTATGCGCTAATTGAGTTCCATTTTCATCTTTGTAACGTAATTTCAAACGATTTGCTTGGAAAGTCTCAAAATTAGAAACAGAAGAAACTTCTAACCATTTTTCTTGCGCTTCAGAGAAAACTTCGAAATCGTATGTAATTGCAGATGTAAAACCTGTATCACCACCACATAGTCTTAAAATACGGTATGGTAATTCTAAATCTTCTAAAATTCCTTTTACGTGCTCAATCATTCCGTCTAAAGCAGCATAAGAATTTTCTGGTTTTTCAATACGCACAATCTCAACTTTCTCAAATTGGTGCAAACGGTTCAAACCTCTTACATCTTTTCCATAAGAACCCGCTTCACGACGGAAACATGGCGAATATGCAGTCAACGTAATTGGTAAATCTTCTGCTCTTACAATCGTATCACGGTAAATATTTGTCACAGGAACTTCCGCAGTCGGAATCAAGTACAAATCATCTTCTCCAATATAATACATTTGCCCTTCTTTGTCTGGTAACTGTCCTGTTCCATAACCAGAAGCCTCATTCACAACGAAAGGAGGAACGATTTCTGTATAACCAGCATCAGAATTTTTATCTAAGAAAAATTGCGTTAAAGCACGTTGCAAACGAGCACCTTTTCCTTTGTAAACAGGGAAACCAGCTCCAGTAATTTTAACACCTAATTCAAAATCAATGATGTCAAATTTCTTAGCAACTTCCCAGTGTGGCAAATTGTTTGGTTTTGCAGTTGCATCTCCGTGTTCAAAAACGATTTCGTTATCATCAGCATCTTTTCCTGCCATTACGATTTCGTTCGGAATATTCGGGATTTGATACAAAATATCTTTAACGGATGTTTCGTAAGACGATAATAAATCTTGTAACTCTTTTGATTGAGTTTTTAAATCAACCGTTTTGTTTTTTAATTCATTAGCCTCTTCCGATCTTCCATCTTTAAACAAATTACCAATTTCTTTTGCTAATTTGTTGGATTCAGCTAATACATTATCTAATTCAAATTGTGTTTTACGACGAAGTTCATCCACATTTAAAACTTCATCAACAAGATCTAATTGTTTGAAGTTACGTTTTTTAAGTCCTTCAATTACACGATCTTTGTTTTCTTGAATGTAAGAAACTACTAGCATACTTTTATTAAATTTATACAAATGTATAAATAATTAATTTTTTAGAATAAAGATTAAATGATTTAGTATCAAAAATTAATCAAAATCTACTTATTTTTAGATTTTACTGTCTTTATTAGATAAATAATTGACATAATGTTTTTTACAAATAATATTCAAAAATTGTAAAATATTTTATAATTAATTGATAATTAATGCATTAAACTTTATTTATTGAGAATTTATTAATACAACTATATTACATTGATTTTACATGCTGTTGTTTGCATTTCGAAATACATTTGTCAAAGAAAATTAATCGAAAATTATTAATAATTAAAACAATAAAACAATGAAAAAATTTTTCGCAGTAGTTGCAGTAGCAGCTTTATCTTTAGGAGCAGTATCTTGTGGTGAGAAAAAAGCAGAAGAAGCACCAGCTAACGTTGATTCAGCAGCAGTAACAGTTGATTCAGCAGCAGCAGTAGTTGATTCAGCAGCAGCAGTAGTTGACTCAGCAGCAGCTAAAGTTGATTCAGCAGCAACTAAAGTTGAAGGTGCAGCTAAAGAAGTAGCTCCAGCTACTGAAGCTCCAGCAAAATAATTTGAAATAACATTCAGATCATATAAAGAAACCACTTATTAGATAAGTGGTTTTTTTATGCTGTTTTGCGATGTAAATATCTCGTTAGCTTGATTGATAAATCTAAAAGAATAATTTTAGAATTACCATTTCGCTCGATATGATATGACGCTTCATTAATTTCATTTAAAATATCTTCGATATTTGCTCCATGTATAAAAGGCGCAAAACCTTGCCATTTAAAGCCTTCTGCATTGATTTGCAAGAAAACTAAATCATCAGATTGATACGTTTTTAACAAAGCTTGACGAAAAATCTCGGAACAATAGTTCAAAAAATCTTTTTGCTCACTTCTCGACCAACTTGCAATTTGATTTGACCAATCAATCAAATCCTTTAAAACGGTTGGAGTTTTGGCTGCCATAAACGCTTTTCGAACCCAAGTCACAAAATATTTATCGAATAAATGCTCGTCATCATTCAATTGATGCAAGGCTTCTCGTACATTTCCTTGCGATAGAAAAGCAATATGTTGCGCTTTTTCTGGATTAATATTTTTCTTCTCAACCAAATAGTTCTTTACATCCGATTGCGATAAACGTGGGATTTTGACTAATTGACAACGAGAAGTAATGGTTTGTAAAATTAAATCCTCGCGCTCTGTTACCAATAAAAACAGTGTTTTTTGAGGTGGTTCTTCAATTATTTTCAACAATTTATTGGCTGCAGCAGTTGTCATTTCCTCTGCTTGCCAAATAATCATGATTTTGTAACCGCCTTCGTAACTGTTTAGCGCTAATGTTTTAACAATTTCATCTGCTTCATCAACAGGGATAACGCCTTGTTTTTTTTCAATTCCGAGATGGGACATCCAATCGGTTAGATTTCCATAGACATTTTCGTCTACAAAAGTTCGCCAATCGTTTAATAAATACTTAGCAAGTGGCTTTTTTACACTTTCTGTTGCTGAATAAGGAAAAGAAAAATGTAAATCGGGATGTTGTAATTTATCAACTTTCAGATTGCATTGTTCGTTATTCAAACCACACAAAACCTCACGTGCATAAGCAATAGCCAAAGCCAAAGTTCCCGAACCTTCTGGACCAGAAAATAGCTGCGCATGACTTATACGACCATCTTTTATAGATTGTTGAAGTTTGTTTTTAATCTCCTGTTGTCCAATTACATTTTCCCAAAGCATAGTCCAAAGTTACTATTTTTATTTTTCAGAATTTATCAAACTTTTTAATCGATTGATTTCTTCTAAATTAGCAATTCCAGAATCGTCAATCATTGCTGAAGAATGAAAATAAGTTGCATTTGCATATGAATCAATTTCTTCAATATTTGTTGAGCGCAAACCACCTCCAGGCATAATTGTAATTTGATTTTCTGCTTTTTTAACCAGATTTTTTAATTCACGTTTTCCATAATCTACATTGCTATCCAAGCCAGAAGTTAAGATTGTTTTGAATCCTAAATCAATCACTGTTTGAAGTGAGTCCTCGGCATCAGAAGTTCTGTCAAATGCACGATGAAACGTACATGGAAAAGGTTTTGAAAGTTCAACTAATTCTTGATTTCGTTCAAAATCAATTTCGTTATCTTCATTCAAAATTCCAAAAACAAAACCATCAATTCTAAAATTTTTAATCATGATGATTTCAGATTTCATTTGTTCAAATTCTTCATCAGAATAACAAAAATCTCCACCACGAGGGCGAATCATCACCATAATTTCTTTGTCTGTTTCTTTTCGCAATGTTTTGATATCTTCAAAATCTGGTGTAACTCCACCTGTTGAAGCATTGGCGCATAACTCAATTCGATCTGCATTTGATTTTGCAGCAATTAAAGCTGATTCTAAGTTGAAACAAGCGATTTCTAATTTTTTCATTTTGTAATAGATTTTCCGTCAATCAAACGATTTCCAGTTTCGTCATAAACCGCAAAGTTAAAGCCTGGATGGATACAATACGAACCATATTCACCTTGTTTATTAATCGCAATAAAACCAACTTGAATAGCCGATAAATCTTTTTTGCGCGATTTTGTTAACTTAATAATTCGATGTACAGCCTCCTTACACGCATTTTCTGGCGAATAACCTTGACGCATCAATTCCACAACCAAATGACTTCCCGCAATACGAATTACTTCTTCACCGTGTCCAGTTGCTGTCGCTGCACCAATTTCGTTATCAACATACAAACCTGCGCCGATAATTGGTGAATCTCCAACACGTCCGTGCATTTTGTATGCCATGCCACTTGTCGTACAAGCTCCAGAAAGATTTCCGTGCGCATCTAATGCAATCATTCCAATTGTATCATGATTTTCGATATTGATTGGCATTTGATAGTTGGTGTCTTTCAACCATTCTTTCCATTCTTGTTCGGAAACATCAGTCAATAAATTCTCTTTTCTGAAGCCTTTTTCCAACGCAAATTGAAGTGCACCATTTCCAACTAACATAACATGCGGCGTATCTTCCATCACTTTTCGCGCAACAGAAATAGGATGTTTGATATATTCTAAACCTGCAACAGAACCGATATTCGCTTGATCGTCCATAATACAGGCGTCCAACGTTACTTTTCCATCACGATCAGGACGTCCACCGTAACCAACACTTCGTTCATTTGGATCTGCTTCTACCAATTTTACACCTTGTTCTACTGCGTTTAAAGCAGTTCCATTTTTTCCTAAAATTTTCCAAGCTTCAGCGTTGGCTTCAAGCCCAAAACGCCATGTAGAAAGAACAATTGGCTTATTGATTTTTGTTGAAGTAGCTGATTTTGTAGATTTAGTTTGCGCACTAAGATCAAGTTTCGTTGTACCTAAAAGCAAGCCTAGTGCACCTAAATTTTTTATAAAATTTCTTCTATTATTCATGTGTTAATCGATTTCAAATTATGAATCTAACAAATATAATTCATATAATTGTATAACAGTTTATCTGATACTCAAAACACTAAAAACTTATGAGAACAATTTTACTATCTGTTTTATGGATAATGATTTCCAGTATTTTATTTGCTCAAAAAAATGATTATACACAATATGTAAATCCTTTTATCGGGACTGGCGGTCACGGGCATACTTTTCCTGGCGCGACTTTACCTTATGGAATGGTTCAACTTTCACCAGATACGCGTGTTGATGGAAGTTGGGATGGTTGCAGCGGATATCATTATTCTGATGATTTTATTTATGGTTTTTCGCATACGCATCTTAATGGAACAGGAGTTTCTGATTATGGCGATATTATGTTGATGCCAACGCTTAATCAGAATGGATTTAATCAAACGGATTATGGCTCTAAATTTTCGCATAAAAACGAAAAAGCAACTGCGGGATATTATCAAGTTTTGTTGGATAAATACAATATCAATGTTAGATTAACAACAACAACTCGCGTTGGTTTGCATGAATATACTTTTAATAAAGCTGGTGATGCAAATATCATTTTAGACCTTAACCATCGTGATAAATTAGTAGAAGGAGAAGTGAAAATTGTAGACGCTAAAACAGTTTATGTCTACAGAAATTCGGAAGAGTGGGCGAAGAATCAAAAGATTTTTGCCAAAATAGAATTTAATGTTCCGTTAAAATTAACATCTTCAAAAGACGGAAATATTACATCTAAAACATTCAAAGGAAATGAAATTGCCTTGGCTTTTGGGAAAAAAGTAAAGAAAGGTGAGAAGATTTTGGTAAAAGTAACCTTGTCTACAACTGGATATAATGGAACGGATGTTAACAGTAAAGAGTTAACAACATTCGATTTTACTAAAACGAAAGCCGCTGCTGAAAAGGCTTGGAATAAAGAATTATCAAAGATTGAAGTAAAATCTTCAGACAAAAATAAGCTAACAATTTTTTATACAGCGATGTATCACACGATGATGCAACCAAATATTTCGCAAGATTTGAATGGAAATTACCGTGGAATGGACGATCAAATTCATTTGGCAAATAATTTCGATTATTATTCAGTTTTCTCGCTTTGGGATACTTTTCGTGCTGCGCATCCTTTGTATACGTTGATTGAGAAGAGAAGAACGATCGATTTTATTAACACATTTATCAAGCATTACGAACAAGGCGGACGTTTGCCTGTTTGGGAATTAGCGAGCAATGAAACGGATTGTATGATTGGTTATCACTCGGTGTCTGTGATTGCAGATGCGATGGTCAAAGGTTTCAAAGGCTTTGATTATGAGAAAGCTTATGAAGCAGCAAAGCATTCGGCAATGTTAGATCATTTGGGATTGAAAGCTTACAAACAGAATGGATTTATTTCGATTGATGATGAACACGAGTCAGTTTCAAAAACGTTAGAATATGCGTACGATGATTGGTGTATTGCGCAAATGGCATTGATTTTAAATAAACAAGACGATTATAATTACTTCATTGAGCGTGCGCAATATTGGAAAAATTTATTCAATCATGAGACAAAATTTATTCAGCCAAAGAAAAATGGAGGTTGGTTAAAGCCTTTTGATCCGCGTGAAGTAAACAATAATTACACAGAAGCGAATGGTTGGCAATACACATTTTTCGCTCCGCAAGATATCAATGGAATGATTGATATTTATGGCGGAAAAGATGGTTTTGAGGCAAAATTGGATGAATTATTTAATGCACCATCAGAAACAACAGGTCGAGAACAAGTGGATGTTACGGGACTTATTGGACAATATGCGCAAGGAAATGAGCCGAGTCATCACGTAGCGTTTTTGTACAATTACATTGATAAACCTGAAAAAACGAAAGAATTAGTCCATAAAATTTTGGACGAACATTATAAAAATTCGCCTGATGGATTAATTGGTAATGAAGATTGTGGACAGATGAGTGCGTGGTATGTTTTGGCTTCGATGGGAATTTACAGTGTTACGCCAGGTTCTGGAATGTGGACGACAGTTGAGCCGTATTTTGATGAAATCACTATTAATTTAGAAGATGGAACGAAGCGTGTAATTACGAAAAATAATTATAAAGACAATCAATTTTTAGGATTTGAATTCTTGAAAGATAGAGAGATTAAACCTATTTCTGAAAGTGAAAAAATTGTAACGGTTCCAGTTTTGGTTGCTGAAGACAGATCATTTCAAAATAAAATGAATGTTGAAGTAAAATCTTCTGAACCCAATGCAAAAATTTATGTTTCGGTGAATGGTAAAAAAGCTGAAATTTATAAAAAGCCTATTTCAATAAAAGAAACAACTATAATTTCTTCTTTCATAGAAGTGAATGGCAAGAAAAGTAAAACGATTTCTGGAACGTTTACTAAGAAACCAAATGATTATACAATTCAGCTTAATTCTACGTATACACCACAATATCATGCAGGTGGTCCACAAGGTTTATTGGACGGTATTATTGGTGATAGCAATTGGAAAAAAGGCGATTGGCAGGGATATTATGACCAAAACTTTGAAGCAATAGTTGACATGAAAAAAGCGAAATCAGTTTCTTCTGTTGTCATGAATTTCTTGCAAGATTCTCGTTCTTGGATTGTGTTACCGACAAAATTAGAAGTCTATATTTCTAAGGATAGTCAGAATTTTAAATTGGTTGGAATGTTAGAAAAACAAGTTGATGCATTTGATAATAATGTGTTTTCTGATCAATGGAAAGTTCAGTTCAAAGCAGAGAAAGCACGTTATATCAAAGTAAAAGCGACAAATTATGGTGCATTTCCAAAAGGTCATTTAGCAGAACCTTTTCAAGGGAAATCCTATATTTTCGTTGATGAGATTATGATTAAATAATGAAAAATAAATTAATAGCGTTTAATATAATTGCTATTGGATTAATATTATTGTATCCAATACTAGAATTTTATTGTATTTATTATCCTTTGAAATTTAAATTTTCAGAAATTTTCAATCAAATTGAGTATCAGAATACTATTTTTATTCTTGTTGGTATTTTTATTTTTTCAAGCTTAATAAGTTTATTCAGAATAGACAAATTACTTAAATTTAATCTTGGCCTAAATTTTCTTTTAATAATATTATTTTTTAGCTCATTAATTAATCAACTAATTGATCTAAAAAAAGAAGAAAAAGAATATATAGAACGAGCTCTTGACGACATTAAAAAAGATAAAATTGTTTTCCTTTATTCAGGAGGATTTCCTTTACCAGAATTTAGTTCTGAAACCTATGCTAAAATTGACAGTATTCACAATAAATATGGAGTAGATTATATAAATATTGGAGTTTTAGATTTTAAACATGATAAATTAGAACTAAAATATGAAGAAACTGTAAAGCCTTATCTTGAAAAACGTAATGGTAAAGATTGGAAGAAACGAATGCAAAAAGAATTAGATGCAATAAAAAGGGAAAAACTTTATTAACTAAACTTTAGTTAACTTTTTCGTAACTTTATATTCGAAATCGAAGAAAATGCAAACAGAAATTTTAAACAAAACATTACAAAATCGTTCTATCAATCCGACTGCGATGAGATTGTTGGTCTTGGATAAACTGATGAATGCAGAAGTTGCGTTGAGTTTGGCTGATCTAGAAATTGAGATGGATCAAGCAGATCGAGTAACAATTTATAGAACATTGAAAACTTTCGAAGAAAATAAATTAATTCATTCAATCGAGGACGGAACGGGGTCTATAAAATATGCGCTTTGCGAATCGAGTTGCAAATGTACGCCCGAGTTTACGCATGCTCATTTTCATTGTAACAATTGTAATCAGACGTTTTGTTTGAGAAATATTCATTTGCCAGAAATCAATTTACCCAAAAATTTCGAAGTCGAACAATCTTCTTTTATCTTAAAAGGAATTTGCGATCAATGTAAGTCCTAAACTTTGCAACCAGATTGCAGCAATAACTTTATAATTTTGAAATATAAATTTTTGAATTATGTCTAAAGCTTGTTGTAGTACGTCAAATGACGAACATAAAGATACTCATGATCACAATCACGAAGGTCATGACCACGAACACAATAATAGTAAAATTTTATTAGGTGCCAGTTTAGCTATTTTCTTTGCCGGAATTTTTGTTCAATATGTTTTAAAACCAACTTGGTTTGTTGATAATCAAATTATTCGTTTGATATGGTTTGGCATTTCTTATATTTTAGTAGCATTTCCTGTTTGGGGAGAAGCCTTTAAATTAGCTAAAAAGCTAGATTTCTTCAATGAATTTTCGTTGATGGGAATTGCGACTTTAGGTGCTTTCATTATTGGCGAATATCCAGAAGGTGTAGCGGTAATGTTGTTTTATACAATTGGCGAAATGTTTCAGGAAGCGGCGGTTAATAAGGCAAAAGGAAATATTAAAGCCTTATTAGATGTTCGTCCAGACACAGCGCATGTTTTACGAAATGGTAATTTCGAAACAATAAAACCACAAGATGTGGCAATTGGAGAAACAATTCAAGTAAAAGTTGGGGAAAAAGTTCCGTTAGACGGAATTATGATTTCAGATAAAGGGAGCTTTAATACTGCGGCTTTGACGGGAGAAAGTAAACCTTCAACGTATAAAATAGGAGAAACTGTTTTGGCAGGAATGTTAAATCTCGAAAATGTAATTGAAATTCAAACGACAAAAAAATTTGAAGATAGTTCGATTGCAAAAATTTTACAAATGGTTCAAGATGCAGCTTCTCGCAAAGCTCCAACTGAATTATTTATCCGAAAATTTGCAAAAATATATACGCCAATTGTTTTCTTTTTAGCGGCTGCTTTGGTGATTATTCCTTACTTTTTTGTTGACAATTATGATTTTCATGATTGGTTGTATAGAGGTTTAGTTTTCTTGGTTGTTTCTTGTCCTTGTGCGTTGGTTATTTCGGTTCCGTTGGGTTATTTTGGTGGAATTGGAGCGGCTTCACGTAACGGAATTTTAGTAAAAGGTTCTAACTTTTTAGATTTAATGGCGAAAGTAAACACGGTTGTGATGGATAAAACTGGAACAATGACAGAAGGTGTTTTTGAAGTGCAAAAAATTGAAACGAATCTCCCTGAAAATGATTTTTTAAATCTTGTTTCGGCTTTAGAAAAGCAATCTACACATCCAATTGCGAAAGCGATTGTGGCAAGTCATCCATCAGAATTGAAAGCAATAGAGGTGGAAGAAATTTCTGGAAAAGGTTTGAAAGGAAAAGTTGATGGAAAAATAGTTTTAGCTGGAAATACTAAATTATTAGATTATTTCTCGATTCAATATCCACAAGAAATTCATGATATTGTAGAAAGCATTGTGGTGGTTGCAGTTGATGAAAAATATGCTGGATATATTACAATTGCTGATAAAATCAAGGAAGATGCGCAACAAGCAATTCAGAAAATGAAAGCTTTAGGTGTTTCGAAAACGATTATGTTGAGTGGAGATAAAAATACCATTACGCAAAAAGTTGCAAAAGAAGTTGGTGTTGATGAAGCTTTTGGTGGATTGTTACCAGAAGGAAAAGTAGAGAAAGTTGAAGCATTGAAAAAAGATCAAAATCAAGTGGTGGCTTTCGTAGGTGATGGAATCAATGATGCGCCTGTTCTAGCGCTTTCTGATGTCGGAATTGCGATGGGTGGACTTGGAAGCGATGCTGCGATAGAAACTGCAGATGTTGTAATCCAAACCGATCAACCTTCTAAAATTGCAACGGCGATAAAAATTGGTCGTGAAACAAAAAAGATTGTGATTCAGAATATCATTTTAGCAATGGGCGTTAAAATTATCGTGCTTTTCCTTGGAGCAGAAGGAATTGCCAATATGTGGGAAGCTGTTTTTGCAGATGTAGGTGTTGCTTTATTAGCAATTTTGAATGCTGTTCGAATTCAACGAATGAAATTTTAGATAAAAAATAAAGCGATCAATTGATCGCTTATTTTTTTATGTATAAATCTTTCATCAAATCTAAATCAACCTTTAAAATATCAGTTAAATAATTTTCGACTGAACCAAAATTCTTATTAATCGCTTCATAAGAGCTTTCCAAATATTCAGGTAAAACATCAATTAGATATTTATAATTCGGATCGATCTTTAAGATGTGTGCATATTTTTGTTCCAAAAAGATATTAGAAGCCAAGTAATCATCCATAATTGTATCTAAATCGACTTTCAAAGCAGATAAAATCATTGCTGTTGCAAATCCAGTTCGATCTTTTCCTGCAGTACAATGAAATAAAATTGGCGTTCTATTTTTATGTTGAATAATATCAAAAAAGCTTTTGTATTGCGTTTGACACGTCTTATCTAAAACAAAATCCTCGTAGATTTTACACATAAATTCTTTTGGATTTGAAATTCCAGCTTTGAATTGTTTCACTAAATTTTCGAAATGTCCAGAAGAAATATCCAAATGAACTTCGTGATTACAACTATTTGGAATGCGATCTTGATTTTTTAAACGTTCGTAAGTCGTGCGTAAATCAATAATTGTTCGAATTGGAAAATCGTTTAAAATCTCCAAATCATCATCTGTCAAATTTGCTAAATCATCAGATCGAATTAACAATCCTTTTCTAATGACTTCATTTTTTGTGTTAATTATTCCACCTAAATCTCTGCAATTAAATCCGCCTTCAAGTGGAAGAGTTCTTTGTTCGAGCGAGATTTCGCAAAAAGTATTTTCCATTTTCTGTTCGTTTTTTAGGTTATTTTTTAATATGTAAAAGTTAAGGTTAATTATTTAGTTATCATATTAAAATCGTATTAAAAAAAGTATAACTTTTTACTTTAACATTTTATTATTTTTATTCAATCTAAATTTATTTTATATTCGCATAGAATTAGAATAAATCTAAATAATCTGATGGGAGATAAAGTGAAAATTGCGAAGGAGAAGTTCATCTTAAAAAAGAAAGAATTTGTGACACCACATCTTATTCGCGTTCATTTGGAGAATGATGATGTTTCTTTTTTTAAGGATACAACGTTGGGCGGAACATGTAAATTACTTTTTCCACCGCTTGGAATCCGTGATATTCACTACGCTGAGTATGATGAAGAAAATCAAAAATGGATTTCGCCATCAGAAAAATTTAAACCAGTTTCTCGTACCTATACGTTGCGTGATATTGATGCAAAAAACAATGTGATTGTGATTGATATTGCAAATCATGGATTGAACGGTCCAGGATCGCGTTGGGCAAATGAGGCGAAAGTTGGAGATATGATTGGGGTTTCGATGAAGTCGAAAAAGAAAGACTTGGCTCCAAAAACAGATTTCATTTTCTTAGCTGCAGATTTAACAGGTTTGCCTGTAATTTCGGCAATTATAGAGTCTCTTCCTGCTAAAACAAACGGAATTGTTTGTGTGGAAGTGCCAACAGAAGATGATATTCACCAAATTGAAACAAAAGCAAATTTAGAATTTAAATGGATTGTGAATCAAAATGTAGGAAGTGGAACAGCTTTATATAGTTTGACGAAAAATCAGCAATTTCCGAAACGCAAAGATGGAAAACGTTTTGCTTATGTTGCGGGAGAATCTAAATCTGTAAAGGAAATAAAATCATTTTTTAAAGATGATTTAGAATGGAAAAAAGACGAATTTTATTGTACATCGCATTGGAAAGCAGGAAAAGCAGAGAAAAATGCATTAGAAAATTGTCACGATAAAATAGAACAAGAATTGTTGGTAAGAGTTTTCTAAAAACAAGAGGGATATTTAATCAAAAAGCTTTATCAGAAATGGTGAAGCTTTTTTTGATTATATAAGAATTGAAAAAACGGCTCAATTTTGAGCCGTTTTTTTGTTATTTTACTACTGCATTTACATTCTTCGCATTCCACCGCTTTCTCTTGGTCGGTCTCCATCTTCACCTTTTGTAGATTTTCCACCAAACTGATTTAAGTTGAATGTTAACGAGAACATCACAAAACGAGTCAGAATATTATTGCGTTGATCGATTGTTGATTCTGCTGTAATTGTACGCGTATAACTGTTATTTTGATTCAATAAATCGTAAACTTTAACACCAGCTTCCAATTTATCATCGAAGAAACGATACATCAAACTTGTATTCCACAAAAAGAAATCACGCTTGAAACCTGCTGCCATTCTCGAGTTATAATTGTAACTGAAATCATTTGTCCAAGTCAAATTTTTAGGAAAAGTAGAAATCGTTTTAATTCCAAAATTGTGCGTAATATTATTTTGATTGTCAATTGAGTAATTTACATATTTAGAATTTGTGAAGTTCAAACGATAAGAAGGTGAAATTGTTAAATAATCACCATAATCCCAATTTAATCTCAATGTAGGTGATAAAGTTGTATTGTATTGCTCATATTTCACCGCATCTCTAAAACCTTGCGTTAAAGCATAACTCGCAGACATTCCTACATTTACTCTAAATTTATTGATCCCTTTTTGATATTGTTTATTAAAGAAAAAGTTACCATTCAGACGATAATTTCCTTTTACATTTTCATACGTTGTAGTTCGTTTATAAATCGAATAATCCATTTCTGTATAATTCACAATATTCGATTCGTTGTACGTATAACCTAAGTTAGCGTTAAATCCTTGACGCGTTTTACGATCAAAATTGCTGAACATCAAATTGATTTGATGCGCTTTATTTGGATCAAGATCTGGGTTACCTTTGAAAACATCTAACGGATCAGTTTCATCTAAAATCGGTAAAACTTGTGATGTCGAAGCCAAACTTGTCTGATAATTATACATTAAAGACAGCGAGTTGTTTCCGCTTTGATAACGAATATTTCCCGAAATATCTGGCAAGGTTTTGTTTTGAGTTGAGCTGTAATCATCTGCTTTAAACGTTCCAAAATTTTGTTGATTATAGATATTTGCACCAAAACGTACAGTTGCCGAAATTTTATTTTTGTTCAGTAATAATTGTGCATATGGATTAAATTCATTCAATTTAGTTGAATAAAAACGCGTCAAATCATTGTTCAAATTGTCATATTCTCCCGTTACATCATTATAATTCCACGTTCTATTATTGGTTTCAGAATCGGTTAAATTATAAGCAGAACCAACAGCAATTTTCAAAGAATCTGTAATAGGATACGTATATTTTACATCAAAATTGTATTGATTATTCTTCGAAATATTTTTCTCATTGATGTTTCGATAAACATCCGCTATCGTATCATTTGTATATAATGTTGTTGAATTGATGAACGAATTTCGATCTGTTTTACCAATCGATATACTTGAATTAAAATCTAGATATGATTTATTTTTGAATTTCTGATTAAGTGATAATAATGTTTTAAATGTATTCGAATTTGATTTTCCATTCGATGTTTGATTCATTTGGTTTCTCAAGTCACCCAAATCTGAATATGTTTTACTATCCGAAATCGATGAATTTGTAGATGATGAATTACTAAATGATGGATAAAAATAAATTTTTGTGTTGTTTTTCGTCCATTCTAAATTTGTTCCAAAATTATGTCCATACGTTTCGTTTTTTGTTTTAGAATTTGCATCAGAAGTATAAATATTTTTAGGCGCAAAATTTTCGATGTGTTTGTATTGATCATTTTTTGAAAACGAATGATTCAAACGATAATCAGCTCCAATTTTCAAATTATCATTTAATTGATCGCTATAATTCAATCCAATCGAAGTATTTGTCGTTACTCCATCAGAACCTCTTCGTCCCATTCCGCCACGACCACGCGAACCTTCACCGCTTGTCATTCCAGAAGCCGCAATATCCGTTGAAGAACCAATTAAACTAATTTTCTTTTTACCTTTAAAATAATTTGCCATCAAATTGCCTTCGTAATGATTATCCGTTCCGTAACCCGCCGTGGCTTTGAGCATATAACCTTTCTTTTTATCTTCTTTCAAGGTAATGTTTAGCGAAGATTTATCCGATTTCGAACGTTCTCCAGAGAATTTTTCGTTCTTTGTTTTATAATCCGAAACCTGAATTTTTTTGATAATATCCGCAGGTAAATTTTCTAACGCAACTTTTCCATCTGTTCCAAAAAATGGTTCACCATCAATCAAAATCTCATTAACATCTTTTCCATTTACCGTAATATTTCCGCTATCATCCATTTCAAAACCTGGTAATTCTCTCAATAAAGCTTCCAAATTTGCATTCGGTTTTACTTTGTAAGAATCAGCATTATATTCGATTGTATCTTGTTTTACAACCATAGGTTCCACATTTGTCACCACAACTTCATCCAAATCATAAATCATCGGATTAATGATAATTGTTCCAAGATCAATATTGTTTTTGATCGATTCGAAACTTTGTTTGAAAACGCCTTCTAAAGGATCATCAATAATTAAATAAACAGGTTTATCTTGTAGATTAATTTCAATTTTGAACGTACCATCATCATTTGTAGATGTAGTAGAAATTTGTGTAGAATCGGCTTTATTGCCTAAAATAACTTCAGAATCAGTTAAAGGAAAATTAAGTACATCCGTTACTTTTCCAGTGACGGTAATCTTTTCTTGTCCAAAAGAAAAAATCGTAATCAAACTAAAAAGAAATGATAGAATATATTTTGTCATGAGATGAATTGGTTACTTCATCTGTTAGACATCAAATTTTGGGCAAAGTTTAATTTTGATTAAAGTTTTTTCCAACTTTTATCCGAAATTTTATTTAGATCAATTTCAGAAGTTGTTATAAAAAGTGGTGTAATCTCTACAATTCGCTTTACTTGAGTTGTTTTTAGGTTAGATTCTGGACAAAATGTTTCGATTAAAACAATTTTTTCTGAATCAGAAGAATTGGATTTATAAAGCGTTTTTTGAATTTTTTTATCAATTTTCCAATTTGTACAACTTCCAATACTATAATATTCGAAGGTTAAAAGTGGAAGAAATCCGAAGATAATTCCAAAGATAAATTTCATCACATTCATAAAACTCCATCCGTCTTTCTTTTTGATCGAAAGTAGAAAAAGCACATAAATACTAACTGCCGCAGCAAAAGTTAAAAGCTTTGGAAATAGTTTTGCAAAGTCATGATTCGCGAATTCTAAACTGATAAAAT
Source organism: Empedobacter falsenii (assembly GCF_013488205.1). Lineage (NCBI taxonomy): Bacteria > Pseudomonadati > Bacteroidota > Flavobacteriia > Flavobacteriales > Weeksellaceae > Empedobacter > Empedobacter falsenii. The sequence continues at coordinate 88,441 of NZ_CP040908.1, forward strand.
CTCCAATCAGAAAGTATCCAATAAACCATATAATAAAAATTGTACAGATGATTAAGATAATATTTCGAAGAGTTTTATTCATTTCGCTTTAAGGTTTGTGTGGTATAAATATAAAAATATTCCTGTCAATAGACAGGAATACTCATACTAAAATAGATTTATTTATAAGATTTCAATAAATTCTCTAAAATTTCGCAGGCACATTCAGCTAAGTTTGTACCTGGGCCAAAGATTGCATCTGCACCATTTTGATAAAGATAATCATAATCTTGACGCGGAATAACACCTCCGACTACGATATAAACATCATCTCTACCTAATTCTTTCAATTGCTTTACAACTTCCGGAACCAATGTTTTGTGACCTGCAGCCAAAGAAGAAATTCCTAAAATATGAACATCATTCTCTACAGCTTGCTTTGCAACTTCTGCTGGCGTTTGGAACAATGGGGAAATATCCACATCAAATCCCATATCCGCAAAAGAGGTTGCAACGACTTTTGCACCACGATCGTGACCGTCTTGTCCCATTTTTGCTACCATAATACGAGGGCGACGTCCGTCTTCTTCTGCAAACTCGTCAGCTAAATTACGAGCTTCCTCAAATTTATTCATTTTACCTGCTTCCATAGCATAAACTCCTTGAATTCCTCTTGTAATTGCTTTATGACGTCCAAAAACAGCTTCTAATGCATCAGAAATTTCACCTAACGTAACACGACGACGAGCCGCTTCGATAGATAATTCTAATAAATTTCCTTCGCCTGTTTCAGCAGCTTTTGTTAATTGCGCTAAAATATCTTGAACAGCTTCGCTATTACGCTCGGCCTTAATTTGATTTAATCGATCAATTTGTTTTTGACGAACTGCTGTGTTGTCAACTTCTAAAATTTCGAACTCTTGTTGTTCTAATTTCGAGCGATAAGCATTAACACCAACAATCGCAACTTCACCAGAATCAATTTTGGCTTGTTTTTTTGCAGCAGCTTCTTCAATACGCATTTTTGGAATTCCAGCTTCTATGGCTTGCGTCATTCCACCTAATTCACGAACTTCTTGAATATATTCCCACGCTTGATTTGCCATTTCATTTGTCAAAGATTCAATCATAAAACTTCCTCCAAAAGGATCAGCTGTTCTACAAATTTGAGTTTCTTCTTGTAAAATGATTTGTGTATTACGTGCAATACGCGCCGAGAAATCTGTTGGTAAAGCAATTGCTTCGTCCAATGCATTGGTATGCAAAGATTGTGTTCCACCTAATGCAGCAGCTAAGGCTTCGATTGCTGTACGACCAATATTGTTATAAGGTTCTTGCTCTGTTAAACTCCAACCAGAAGTCTGACAGTGCGTTCTCAACATTAATGATTTTTTATTTTGAGGCTCAAATTCTTGCATCAATTTTGCCCATAACATACGAGCAGCTCTCATTTTTGCAATTTCTTGAGGAAAATTCATTCCAATCGCCCAGAAAAATGATAAACGAGGAGCGAAGTCATCAACTTTCAATCCTGCTTCCAAACCAGTTTTTACATATTCGTAACCATCTGCAAGCGTATAAGCCATTTCCAAAACAGGTGTAGCTCCAGCTTCTTGCATGTGATAACCCGAAATAGAAATCGAATTGAAACGAGGTATTTTTTGAGAAGTATATTCGAAAATATCTGCAATAATTTTCATCGAAGGAGTTGGCGGATAAATGTATGTATTACGCACCATAAACTCTTTCAAAATATCATTCTGAATGGTCCCAGAAAGTTGATCTTGCGAAACGCCTTGTTCTTCAGCCGCTACAATGTAGAAAGCTAAAATAGGAAGAACAGCTCCGTTCATTGTCATCGAAACCGAAATTTTATCCAAAGGAATTTCATTGAACAAAATCTTCATATCTTCTACAGAATCTATTGCAACGCCAGCTTTACCTACATCTCCTACAACGCGCTCGTGATCTGAGTCGTATCCTCGGTGAGTAGCCAAATCAAAAGCAACTGAAAGTCCTTTTTGACCAGCAGCTAAATTTCTTTTGTAAAAAGCATTTGATTCTTCAGCAGTAGAAAAACCTGCATATTGGCGAATTGTCCAAGGTTGACGAACATACATAGTCGTATAAGGACCACGTAAATATGGTGCAACTCCGGGTAGAAAGTTAATCTGTTTCAGATCTTTTACATCATCGTAATTGTAATCACTTTTGACTTGTAAACTATCTAATTCAAATGACTCTATATGTGATGGATTAGAATTTAGATTTCGTTTAAATCTTAAATTCGAAAAATCTGTTTTGTGATTCATCTTGCTAAGATAAATAATTATCCATTAGATTTTATAAAATCACCAATTTTTGAAACTGCTTTTTTCAACTTTTTGTCAACAAAAGTTGAAAAAACATTTTAATCGAGTTTTTTGGTAAAATTATTGATTGAATTTGATTATCAATAAATTAAAAACGCACAAAAAATAATTATTATGAAGTTAGATTTTAACAATAAAAGCATTCCAGAAATTTTAAGTGAATTTCAGGATAAAAATACCTTTCAATGGCAAAATGATATTTTTGATTTGATGAAAAAGATCGATTCAAAAGAAGAAAAAGTTAATTTCCATTATTCGAGAGAAGATAATGTTTATATATCAAATTTTGATCCTCGATTTGTGAATGAAACATTTCATTCGTTAAATAATTTTTTAGGATTGAAAAAAGGAGATTCTACACTTTTAAGTTCATCGGTTTTAGAAAATGAAGGAGAAATTTTATTGGTTCAAGCCATAGAAGGAGGTTTTGATTTGTATTGTCATGAAGATTCGGATAAAGTGAAGATTCCATTAACAGACGAAAGTCAAGACGAAATAGGATACGCATTAAATTATGCTTATTTGACAAAGAAACAGATTGAAAACTCTTTTGAAGATTTAGCAAGAATCGAAAAAATTGCAATCGAAAGTGATGATTTGTCAGATGATTTGAAAAGTAAATTGAATGATCAAACGAAAACAACTTTTTATCAAGTTTTTACCGCGAATGGGTTTCCGATTGCAGTAAAAAAAATAGATGAAACAGATTATACTGTTTTAGATAAAATAGAACTTTCGGAAGATGAAAAAGGTAATTTAGTCTTGAATTCGCCTTACGAAAAAGAATCACTAAATTTATATAGACAGGCTGTTGTTTCGGATGATCAGAAAAAGTTTAGATGGATTTCTAGAAATGAGTGTAAGTTGAATGGGAAAGATGTGGTGAATTTAGAATTGATCGAAGAGAAATTAAAACCATATATAGATTATAATTTTATTGTGATTGCTTTTCCGAAAAAAGGATCTACAGAAGATGTAATTTCTTTGGTAATAGAAAGTCGATTTGCAGAACATGTTGATATTCCAAAAAGTGAATTAGAATCTTATGAAGTTCCGCAACAAACATTTTTTATCGGAGATTTCCCGAAAAGTAATGATAAAGCAGCTATTAGAGCAGAATTAATTAGATTGTTGAAAGAATCTAACGAAAATAATTAATTAAAAAAGGGATACGATGTCATCGTATCCCTTTTTTAATTTAAGCAATAAACAATTTTTAGTATTGAATATCAATTAAAGATTTTAACGGAATCAAAACTCCATTCTTAATTTGTAAAAATTTATCCGTAACAGACCAAACAGTCGTCTCAATTTTCTTAGGACCTTGATCTGTCTGAAATGTAATATATGCTTTCGATTTGAATTCGTTTCCTAATCTTACTGCACCATTCAATTTGTTTGCCTCTACCGTTACTTCGTCTTTTGGCGCGTCTAAAAATTTATAGTTTCTTACTTCTTCTTTTTCGATAAGTTCTGCTTTCATCATTTTTTTAAATTTTGGTTAATTTAATCTTCCATAACACATGTATGAAATTAATCATATTTTTCAATAAACCATAATTTTCGTCATATTTTTTTGAACTTAATTAGAATTATTCAAAATACAGACCAAAATCAATTTTATGAAATTAAAATTTCATTAGAATATTAATCTTTTCTTCAACATATTAATCTGAAATAATATTATAGAAATCACTAAATTTGCAGAATGTCAGACGAAAAGAAATTTAAATCCGGTTTTGTAAACATCATAGGAAATCCAAATGTTGGAAAATCTACTTTGATGAATATGTTGATGAAAGAGCGTTTGGTTATCGCAACACACAAAGCGCAAACTACGCGTCATCGTATCAAAGGTATTTTGACAGGAGAAGATTATCAGATTGTATTTTCGGATACGCCTGGTGTTTTGGATCCTGCTTATGAGCTGCAAACAAAAATGATGGATGCAGTTAATGAATCGTTGGTGGATGCTGATGTGATTCTTTATGTTGTAGAAATTGGAGAAAAACGATTGAAAAATGAACAAGTTTTCGAACGTCTGCAAAAAACATCTACACCAATTATTTTATTGTTGAATAAAATTGATACAGCTACGCCGGATCGATTGAATGAAGCGGTAGAATATTGGCACGAATTATTGCCAAAAGCAGAGATTTTACCTATTTCGGCAAAAGAAAACGTGAATGTAGATTTGTTGATTAATAAGATCAAAGCAATTATTCCAGAAGGGCCACAATATTATCCAGAAGATCAATTAACAGACCGTTCGGAGCGTTTTATTGTAAACGAAGTAATTCGTGAAAAGATTTTATTAAACTATCAAAAAGAGATTCCATATTCTGTTGAGGTAGTAACAGAGCGTTTCAAAGAAGATTTGAATTTAATTTCTATCGAAGCTGAAATTTTTGTAGAACGCGATTCTCAGAAAGGAATTATTATTGGACATAAAGGAGAGTCTTTATCGAAAGTAGGAAAAGAAGCAAGAGAAGAGTTAGAAAAATTCTTTGATAAAAAAGTATTCTTGAAACTTTTCGTGAAAGTGCGAAAAGATTGGAGAAGCAAAGAGAATGATTTGCGTCGTTTTGGTTATTAAAAACGGTTAAAAAATAGATAAGTCTTGAGAAATCAAGACTTTTTTTGTGGCTTTACCTAAATTTTAGTTGTAAATTTATAGAACAAAATCTATTCTAGAATTTAATTATTATGGCTAAAATATTATTTCCAACCGATTTTTCGGAAACAGCAAACAATGCTTTTTTGTATGCGTTAAACCTTGCAAAAGTTCTTAAAACAGATATTAAGTTAGTTTCTGTACAATCAAATCTTAAAAATTATCTTGAAGTTACAGAAGAAAACTTCGAAAATTATATCAATAAACTTAAAAATATTGCAAAAGAAAATAACCTTGAACATGTAAAAATAGAGAGTTCTTTGGTTGTTGGCGATTTGTTGTTGATGATTTTGGATATTATCAACAAAGATGATATACAATATGTGGTGATGGGAACGAATGGACAAAATAGTTTAGGCAAAAAGTTTTTTGGCTCTAATACCGTAAATGTCATTAACAATTCGCCTGCGCCTGTGTTGGTTGTTCCAAATAATGTAAAATTTAAAGAAGAAAGAAATTTTGCTTATGCTACATTGTTTAATCAAAAAGAGACAAAAGCTTTGGCGCAAATGGAAGAAGTGACAAAACGTTACGATAAATTGTTAAACATTGTACATGTTGATGATAAATCGATTACTCCACAAATGTTAAGCGTTAAAAAAGAATGGGAAGAAGAATATCCTGAAGCGATAATTACAATTGAACCGAGCAAAGATGTAGAAGGTGGTTTAATCAATTATTGTACGAAAAATAACATTGATGTATTAGGTGTTGTTCACCGTGAATTATCATCTTTCGAAAGATTATTTACAATCAATCATAGCCAACGATTATTGTCGAGTGCAAATGTAGCGTTATTGGTTTTTCAGGAAAGTAAATAAATTAAAAACATAAAACTTAGAGCGGAGAATTCTCCGCTTTTTTGATTGGCTAAATTTTTGCAACAAATTTCTCAAAACACTTTTATGACGGAACTTCAGAAAATACAAAACCTCAAAAAACATAAAGCTATTGCGACAGGATTATTCATTTTGATGGCTTTTATTTACTTTTTGATGGTTTATCTAAGTCAACATTCACCTGCGAAATGGATTGGATATGTGGAAGCATTTGCCGAAGCAGCAATGGTTGGTGCACTTGCCGATTGGTTTGCGGTTACGGCTTTGTTCAAATATCCGCTTGGACTTAAAATTCCGCATACAAATTTGATCGAAAATAGTAAAAATTCGATTGGAGATAATTTGGGACAGTTTGTAACTGAGAATTTTTTGACACCATCTACAATTCGTCCATATATCGAGAAATTAGAAGTTGTAAAATACGCAGCAGATTGGTTGAATAAACCTACGAATCAAGAAATGTTGCAAGAAGAATTGATTAATTTCTCCAAGAAAATTGTCAAAGATTTAGATGATAAAGATGTCGTTGATTTTATAACCTTGAAAGGTGATGAAATTTTGAAACAATTTGATTTACCTGAATTAGTATCATCAAGTTTAGAGTATATTTTAGAAAAGGAAAAACACGACGAAATTTTAGAAGCAATCATTCCAAAAGCGAAAGAGTATATTTTAGAAAGTGATTTGATTATTAAAGATAAATTAAATGAAAAACATCCTGTCATTTCATTTTTTGCTGGTAAAAAAATATCGAAAGGAGTAGTGGAAGGCGTGGTTAGTTTTTTGGATGAGGTTGAAGCGGACAAAGAGCATCCAATTCGTCATAATATCGAACGAATTATCCGAGAAAATATTCAGAATATAAAAGAATCTCCCGATTGGAAATTTAGGTTAGAATCGCTTCGAGATGATTTTATCACAAAAGAACGATTGAATGATTATGCTTTGGATTTGTGGTTGGCGATTAAACAAAATTTGACCGAAAGTTTTGATGATGAAAATTCTGCGATGCAAGTTTACATTAAGAAAAACATTAAAAAGTTGACCGAAAATTTGAACGATAACCAAGAAATGATAGATAAGATTAATGGTTGGGTGCGTCATTTTATTTACCGTATGATTTTACGAAATGTCAAAGAGGTTGAAAGTTTGATTAGTAATACAGTTGATAAATGGGAAGGAAAAGAGTTGAGCGAAAAGCTAGAATTGGAAGTTGGGAAAGACTTGCAATTTATTCGGATTAACGGAACGTTGGTTGGAGGACTTGTTGGTTTAGTTATTTACACGATTACGCAATTGGTATTTCATTAAGATATAAAAGCTCGAGAATCTCTCGAGCTTTTTCAATTAACAACTATAAATATTACTTAACTAAATTAAGTTTTTCATCTGCTTTCCAAATTCTATATTCTAAAGTATAGCCTTTTGGTACGTAAACTACGATTGGTAATTTGCTATTGTAACGCGTTTGAATAGATTGTGCGTGTACAATTTTTTCGACAGATTTATTGTCAAAACATCCCATTAAAGTTCCTCCAACGTTACCGTTTGATTCGAAATTGAAATAATCATAACCCCAACCATCAACAGTTTTTTGTTCGAAGGCTCCTGCTAAGAAAAAATGATTACAAGAATCAACCAATGTTTTTTTACCTGCGAAAATTTCTACACTATAATTATCTTCGTTAGGTAAAGTTTTCAACGTGATAATTTTTTGTTCATATCCATCTTTTGCTTTTGGATACATTGAATAATCTATTTTCATATTTTTTTGCGCGAATGTTACCATAACCATTAATAATGCTAAAACGCTAAATACTTTTCTAAGTTTCATACTAATTTGATTTTATTTTATTTGTTTTCTATTAGTAAGATGCAAAAGTTAGGTGAATGGTTGTGTGAGGGAATGTTAAATTTTTGTGAAATAAAAAAAGACAATCAAATTGATTGTCTTTTTTGCTCCTCCTCTTGGGCTCGAACCAAGGACCCTCTGATTAACAGTCAGATGCTCTAACCAACTGAGCTAAGGAGGAGTATCGTTATCGATATTGTGTTGCAAATATAGAGCAAATTTTATTACTTCCAAATCTTAAAAGTATTTTTTTTCGTTCTACAAGTCGCATTAATAGGCAACTCTTTGAAAATGAATCAGAAATAATTCAAAAAAATTATTCATAATGACGAAAAATTCCTTGTTGTGTTGCCGTCCACAATGGTGCTTCTTTATTTGCTGCTTTTAGCGCGCTTGCTGCCCACGTATTACACGTAAAAAATAAGCTATAACTTCCTTTTGCTTCGTAAAACGAATCACTATCTCCATAAACAGCATCCGTTTTTATTAATTCGACTTTGTTATTTTTATCTAAATCAAATGATTGCTTGATGTAAACAATTAATTTTTGATATTCCTCTAAGCTCATGTTTACTTTTTTACAATCTTCTCCCAACGTCATTTTATCATAAAAAGTAGTATGCATCGCCGAATCTCCCAACCAAAATGCAGCGTTGAAAGCAGTAGAAAATTTCAAATCTTTCCATTCTGGTGTATCCAAATAGAAACCTTTATCACCCCAACCAAAGGCAATATATTTGTATTCTTTTTTCGATTTCGTATCCGAAAAAGGCACAAAAGTCGACCAATCAATCGCTTCAGATTTTACTGGAACCACAATATCTGTATGTACGCCATTTGTCAAAATATAAGCTGTAATTTGATCATTAGGCTTTTCTTTTTGCTTATTTACTGGAATTAATGGCAGCAAAACTACTGCAAGTAAATACACCACAATTAGTAAAACTAAAGCTCCTAAAGTTTTGAGTAGAATTCGGAAGATTTTTTTCATAGTATTTTGTTGTGTAACGAATATAAAACAAAAAACCTCGCAATTGCGAGGCTTTTCTTAATTTGATTCGTTGTAAAGTGTATTATGATCTTTGTCCAAGAAATTAAATTGTAAGTATTTGTACGCATCTCTTGGTACAATCTTAATCCACTTTTTATGCTTAAAAAACCATTTCATCTGAATGCTTGGCAATCCATGTTGTAAATAAGCAGCTACGAAAGGATGCACGTGCAACGACATTTTTCGTAAATCCTTATCTTTTCTATCAAGGATATTCAAGAGCACTTGTTCAATTTTATCAATTGTAACGATAGGTGCTTCAACTTCATTCGATTCTTGGTTAGGATTTTCTTCAGTTGTCACGAAATTCACTTCTGGGCGAACACGTTGTCTTGTAATCTGAATCAATCCAAATTTACTTGGTGGCAAAATCTTATGTTTTGCTTTATCTTTCGCCATTTCAGCTCTCAGATGTTCGAACAATTCTTTCTTATGTTCTACATCCGTCATGTCAATAAAATCGACCACAACAATTCCTCCCATATCACGTAATCGCAACTGACGTGCAATTTCAGAAGCAGCAATTTTGTTTACGGCAAAAGCTGAATCTTCTTGATTTTTAGAATTACGAGAAATATTTCCTGAATTCACATCAATTACATGTAACGCTTCTGTATGTTCAATCACAAGATATGCACCTTTAGATTGTGGAATAGTTACCGTTTTACCAAAAGCTTGTTTAATTTGTCTTTCGACATTAAACTTCTCAAAAATTGGAACAAATGGATCGTCGTATTCTTTTACCAAATTAATTTTATCTGGTGCAATAACTTCCAAATATTCGCGCATCTCGTCAGCTAATTCGTCATCATCAACAGAAATTTTAATAAAATCATCATTAAAATTATCTCTCAAAATAGAAGAAGCTCTGTCCATTTCGCTGAGAATTTTAGCTGGCGCTTTCTTTTTTTGAAGATTTTTGAAGATTTGAGTCCATTTGTTTAACAAATATGCCAAATCTGCTTGCAATTCTTCTGCGTTCTTCTCTTCGGCAACTGTTCTGATAATAACTCCGAAGCCTTCTGGTGTTAAACCTTCTAAAATTTTGATTAAACGATCGCGTTCTGGTTTTTGTTTGATTTTTTGCGAAATCGAAACACGTTCCGAAAATGGAACTAAAACTAAATATCGACCAGCAATTGAAATTTCAGAAGTAATTCTTGGTCCTTTCGTATGGATTGGTTCTTTTGTAATTTGAACCAAAACGGAATCACCTGGAGCAAAGATTTCTGTAATTTGTCCATCTTTGTCAATCGGCTCTTCCATACGGAAGTTCTTCAATTTTTCGGTTTTGTACGTGCCATTTGCTACAATTTTGTTGTAAGCATTTGACGAGCGTATTTGTGGACCTAAGTCATGGTAATGTAAAAATGCATCTTTCGAATAACCAATGTCAACAAAGGTTGCATTTAAACTGGGAGCTAATTTTTTGATTTTACCCAAGTAAATGTCGCCAACTGCAAAGCCATCATTTGCAGTATCTTGATGAAATTCCATCAAGCGACCTTCATCTAAAACTGCGATGCGTACTTGATCAGCTAAGGCTGAAATCACTAATTCTTTACTCATCAAAAAATTATGTTTTTAAAAATGATAAAAGCACTTTCCAAAATTTCCATTGAAAAGTGCTATCTTGTAAAAAGACTAAATTATTAATAGCTTAGCTACTAATTATTTTTTCTTTTTGTGTCTGTTAAGACGACGACGTTTTTTGCGTTTGTGCGTCGCTACCTTATGTCTTTTACGTTTTTTTCCGCTTGGCATGATACAATTATTTTATTGTTATTTGATTACGTTTGCTTCGCTAGTCTTTACATCTTCGATGAAAGTCTTCGCTGGTTTAAATGTAGGAACGTTGTGTGCTGGGATAATGATAGAAGTACCTTTTGTAATGTTTCTACCTGTTTTTTCAGCTCTAGTTTTAATAGTAAAAGAACCAAATCCTCTTAAGTATACATTTTCTCCTTCTACTAATGATTTAATCACCTCCTCCATAAACGATTCTACCACTCTTTGAGTATCGCTCTTTTCAAGTCCTAATTTACCTGAAATGTTATTTACTATTTCTGCCTTTGTCATAATTCCTCTTATTATTCTTAAATTTGAAAGCGGGTGCAAATATAACGATAGTATCCCAACAAAAAAAGATTTTTTCAGTTTTTATGAACTTCAACTATCTGATTTTGTCATATTTTGACAAAAATAAACGAGATTTACCTTGGCGTCATACAAAAGACCCATTTCACATTTGGTTGTCGGAAATTATTCTCCAACAAACAAGGGTTGACCAAGGTATGAAATTTTACAATAATTTCATACAAGAATTTGAGACTATTTTCGATTTGGCAAATGCCGACGAACAAAAAGTCCTAAAATTCTGGCAAGGACTGGGTTATTATTCCCGTGCCAGAAATTTGCACTTCACGGCAAAGACGATTGCTGATGAATTAAATGGACAATTTCCGAATAATTTCAAAGATTTAAAAAAGCTAAAAGGCGTAGGAGATTACACTGCTGCTGCAATTGCATCTATTGTATATGATGAATCTGTGCCTGCTGTAGACGGAAATATGTTTCGAGTTTTTGCGCGATATTTTAATATTACAGATGATATAAGTTCGCCAAAAACAAAGAAGATTTTCTGGGATTTGGGCTTAGAAATCATTGATAAAAAACGTCCAGGTGATTTTAATCAGGCGGTGATGGATTTGGGTGCAACGATTTGTACACCAAAACAACCAAAATGTGAAATTTGTCCACTTAATGAGTCTTGTGAAGCGCTTCGATTAAATAAAGTAAACGAATTGCCTATCAAATTGAAAAAGACAAAAGTATCAAATCGTTTTTTACATTTTATTTTCATCGAAAATGAAGATAAAATTGCGTTGTCTAAACGAATTGGAAATGATGTTTGGAAAAATTTATTCACTTTTCCAAAAATCGAAACTGAAACTGATTTGTTGGATAAAGGTTGGATTTTAGATAAAAATCTTGAAAATAATTTAACTTTTATCGAAGAAGAGAAACACATTTTGTCACATCAAAATTTATTTATAAAATATTGGAAATTAAATGTATCTTTAAAAGATATAACAAATTTGCAAGCCGAAAATGATTTTGAAATGATTGCTTTAAACGATCTCGAACATTATCCGCTTCCAAAACCAATAGAAAAATTTATAAATAAACATTATTTGGATTAACTTTGTAAGTAACAAGCCACTAAAAACCTATTACAACTATGAATGGAACAACGAATAAAGTACTTTTGATCGGAAATTTGGGCGATGATGTAAAATTGCATCATTTTGACGAACAAAATTGTATTGGACGATTTCCTATTGCAACGACAGAATCATATATCTCTAGAACGGGAGAGCGAATTACAGAAACAGAATGGCACAATATTGTGACACGCAATAAATTGGCAGAATTATGTGATCGTTATCTAAAAAAAGGAGATAAAGTTTTTGTTGAAGGACGTATCAAAACGCGCAAATGGGACGATAACGGACAAACGCGTTATACAACAGAAATCGTAGCAAATTCAATCGAGTTTTTGACACCCAAAATTGACAATGAACAACGTCAAGCCATGCAAAATGATCAGAACAAAGTTCAGCAAAGTCAACAAAACACAACAGTTGTCGAGCCGCCTTTTATAGATGAAGGAGAAGACGATTTACCTTTTTAGAAATTAAAAAATTAAATGAATTTTACAAAACTTAACGTTTTACGTTATACAATGAATTTTAAAACTATAATAGCATTATGTAGTAGTGCTATTTTTTTTGTGTCGTGCAATAAAAACGAGGAAGTTGCCAAACCTTTAGGGCAAGTTCGTCTCGAATATCCGCAACAAACTTATCTATCATTCAAAGAAAATGTGCCTTATACTTTTCAGTATTCAAACTTTGGGAAGGTGATTGCAGGGAAAAAACCAAACTCTTTCAATATTGTTTATCCACGAATGAAAGCAACAATTTACCTGACGTATTTTCCAGTTCAGTCACCACAAGATTTAATCGTTCAAATAAAAGAAAGTGAAAGTTTTGTGCAAGAACAGACGGTTAAAGCCAGTTTTATCTCGCCACAGGAATTTTCTTTTCCAGAAAAAAAGGTTTTTGGTACTATGTATGAATTAGGAGGAGAATCAGCGATTAATATTCAATTTCATGCGACGGATAGTGTAAAGAATTTTTTAGCAGGTTCGGTTTATTTCAAAACTCAACCAAAACCCGATTCTTTAGCTCCAGCAGTTGATTATATCAAAAAAGATGTAAAAAAATTGTTAGAAACCTTAGAATGGAAAAAATAAACCGCTTTGATAAATAAATTCGATTAATTTTGTAATCGTTTAATAAAATTAGAACATAAATAAATTTAAAACAATATGTTAATACAGATAGCTACCTTAATGCTTAGTTTGATGCTTTTAGTAATGTTGCACGAACTAGGACATTATGTAACAGCGCGATGGTTTGGCGTTCGTGTCGAACGTTTCTTTTGTTTTTTCGATGTGAAATTTGCCATTTGGAAAAAGAAAATTGGTGATACTGTTTACGGTATCGGTTGGTTGCCTCTTGGAGGATACGTAAAACTTTCGGGAATGATTGACGAAAGCATGGATTTGGAACAAATGAAACAAGAGCCAAAACCGTGGGAATTCCGTGTAAAACCAGCTTGGCAACGATTAATTATTATGTTAGGTGGTATTATTGTAAATATCATTTTAGCGATGATTATTTATACTATTTTATTTATTTCTCAAGGAAAAAGCTTTGTTGATGTAAACAAAATGCAATATGGAATCGAAGCGAATGCAACGCAAACTAAATTCGGCTTGCAAAAAGGTGATATTCCAGTTGGTGTAAATGGTGTTAAATATCAAGCATTAAATGAAATAGGAAAAGAAGCCTTGTTGGGTGGTGAAACTTTAGATGTAAAACGTCAAAGAAAAGAAGTTTCTTTACCAATTACAGAAGATTTCAGAACTGAAATTTTAAACGCTAAAGGCGCTTTCTTTATTCCTCAAATGCCAACCGTTGTGGATTCTGTTGTTGAGAATAGTGCAGCACAAAAAGCAGGTTTATTAAAAGATGATAAAGTAATTGCTATTGATGGTTTCACAACACCTCTATTTTCAGATTTAACAAATAAATTAAAAGAATACAAAGGAAAAACAGTTTCTTTAAGTGTTGAAAGAAAAGGCGAGCCTGTAGAGTTGATGGTAAATGTAGATAAAGATGGAAGCATTGGATTCCTAAGATCAACAGCATATTTAGATTCATTAATTTCTAAGGAAGATTATACAATTGGTGAAGGAATCGCAAAAGGAATTGTAGAGCCATTTGAAGCGATTGCAACGCAAGTTCGTGGAATTGGGACATTGTTCCAAGTAAAAGACGGTCGTAAGCAAGTTGCTGGACCAATTGGAATGGTAAAACAAATGCCAAAAGAATGGAACTGGTTATTTTTCTGGTCATTTACGGCAATGATTTCTGCTTGGTTAGCATTTATTAACTTATTACCAATTCCAGGTTTGGACGGTGGACATGCTGTTTTTGCTATCTATGAAATGGTGACAGGTAAAAAACCAAGTGAAAAAGTTTTAGAAAAAGCACAAATGGTTGGAGTTGTAATTATCTTAGGATTAATGGTATTCATCTTTGGGAACGATATTGTGAATATGATTTTTAAATAAATTTTAAAATATTTTTTGTGGGTGTAAAAAATACTTCTATATTTGCACCCACAATTAAGCAACAATCCTCCTTAGCTCAGTTGGTTAGAGCATCTGACTGTTAATCAGAGGGTCCTTGGTTCGAGCCCAAGAGGAGGAGCTTTTTTAGTGAAATGTCAAACAAAGACATAAAAATAAAATTTTAAAATATCGGATTTTCCTCCTTAGCTCAGTTGGTTAGAGCATCTGACTGTTAATCAGAGGGTCCTTGGTTCGAGCCCAAGAGGAGGAGCAAAAAAGACAATCAATTTGATTGTCTTTTTTTATTTTATATCAATTTCAGTATGGTTATTCAACCAGTCTTTTGCCATTTCGAATGCAGATAAATTTTTGCTCAATTCTAGTGGTTTCTCCTTAAGTAATTTTAAAAATTGTTGATTGACTAAATCAATTGTGTAGCGTTCTGCTTGATTTAGCTGTTGTTTTTCTCGGTTTGAAGCGTAATAATTATTTTTATTAATAAAATTGAAATAATCATTGACCAATTCCCAAAGTTCAGGAATTCCTTTTCCGATTAATCCAGAACCGATAATTGATTTTCTTTTCCATTGAGAAGATTTGGTTGGTAAAAATTGCAATGAACGAACAATGTCTAATTTTGCATCTTTCACTAATTTTTCTTGAAATGAATCTGATTTATTAACGAAAATCAAATCAGCCATTTCCATAATTCCGCGTTTTATTCCTTGTAAATCATCTCCAGAACCCGGAAGTTGAAGAAATAGGAAGAGATCTGAAATTTCATTTACTAAGGTCTCAGATTGTCCAACACCAACAGTTTCAATCAAAATATTTTCAAATCCTGCTGCTTCACATAATAAAATTGCTTCATATGTACGTGACGTAACACCGCCTAAAGAGCCGTTAGAGGCGCTTGGACGTATATAAGCATTCTCTTCTCGAGATAAGTCTTCCATGCGTGTTTTGTCGCCTAAAATACTTCCTTTGGAAAGTGAACTACTAGGGTCAATAGCTAAAATTGCTACTTTTTCATCTTTACTCAGAATATATTTCCCCAGAGATTCGATAAAAGTACTTTTACCAACACCAGGAATTCCAGTAATGGCAATTCTTTTTGACGTTATGGAAACAGGTAATAAACTAATGATATGTTGCGCTAATTTTAAATCGTCTAAACGATTGCTTTCGGCAAGTGTAATAGCTCTTGATAAGGCAAAACGATCACCTTCTTTTATTTTTTGAGCAAGTATTTCGGGGTCAATTTTTCGCATAAGACACAATCTTAGATTAAAGATAAAGTCTTAATTAAGAATAAAAAAATACAATCGAGATTTGTGAAATTATTTTATATAGCTCTTGTATTAATTGGTGTAAAAAATAAAATGAATATAAATGAATATCTATTTAAAATTCAGTTGTATAAACTTTATTAATTCGTGATTATGAATTTTTTTGTTCCGCTTTAATTCTTTTTATAAAAGCAGAAGGAGATTCGTTCATTATTTGAGTAAAAGTTGTCGTAAAAGTACTGTGAGAAGCAAATCCGCAATCGCTTGCTAAATAGCTTACTTTCGTATTAATGTATTTCGGCTCATTTTGAAGTCGATTTACAATGTAATTTACTCTCAACTCATTCAAATAAGAATTAAATTGTTTTTGACGATGAGTTTTAATGATTTCGGAAAGGTATTTTGTATTCGTTTCAAATTGTTTTGATAATGAAGCAAGATTAATATCTTTCTTAGTAAAGCCTTTATTCTTCTCAAATAATTCTAATTTTCGAAGTAAATCATTTTCGGTTTTAGATGAAATGCTAAGATTATTCATTGGTTTTTCCTCAATGATAACCTCTGTTGGCGGAGTTGGAGGAATTATTTTATTTGTAACCTCTTGTTTGATTGGTTCAGAAGGAATTTCTTTAATTTCTTTTACAGAATTAATTTCTTCAGTAGAAATTTCAGTTGATTGTTTAGTTTTTTTGGAAACAAAGTAAATAATTAATCCTAAGATAATTATAGCTAAAACTATTAATGAAATGATTAACCAAGTTTCCATTTTTGTAAAATTTATATTCCGAATTAATAAAATAAAACCAATTGATAATCATTAAAATACTTGTTTTTTTCTGATTATACTATTGTAAAAATACTCCGAAATTTTGAAATAAAAAAGGCTAACTTTTAAGAGTTAGCCTTTTTTTGAAATTCATCTTTGCTTGGAGAACAACCACAGCCTTTTGAGCATCCGCCTCCTTTTGAGCTAAATGAGCTTCTAATTAATTTTACAACATACCAAACTGCAAATCCAAAAAGGAAAGCGATAAAGATATATTGTATCCAAATATTGTCCATACTATTATTTTAAAAAATGATATGCAATGAATGCAACTACATATGCTAAACCTGTCATAAACCCTGTCTGAATCAATGTCCATTTCCAAGAATTTGTTTCTCGTTTTACGATCGCAATTGTACTCATACATTGCATTGCGAATGCATAAAATAACAACAACGAAACTCCTGTAGCAAGGTTGTATGCTGGTTCTCCTGTGTTTTGATTAATCTCATTTTTCATACGAAGAAGTAAACGATCTTTTTGACCATTGTCCTCAACATCAACCTCTCCTAAACTATAAACTGTTGACATCGTTCCGACAAAAACTTCACGCGCTGCGAATGATGAAATTAAACCAATTCCCATCTTCCAATCGTATCCTAAAGGCTCTACAACTGGTTCTATAACTGATCCTAATCTCCCTAAATATGAATGTTCTAATTTGTAAGAAGCAATTTCATTTGCCAAATCTTCTTCATTCATTTTCGGATGATGAGCAGTTACAATTTCTTCTGCATTTTTGAATTGTTCTCCAGGTCCGAAAGTTCCTAAAACCCAAAGAATAATCGAAATTGCAAATATGATTTTACCCGCATCAACTAAAAATCCTAATGTTTTTTCCCAAACATTAATTCCAACATTTTTCCAATCAGGAAGTTTGTATGTTGGCATTTCTAAAATTAGGTAACTTTTATGTTTCGCTTTAATGATTAAATTTAATAAAATAGCACTTCCTAGTGCGCCTAAAACACCTAAAATGTACATCACAAATAACGCCAAAGCTTGGTAACTTAATCCGAAAATATGTTCGTCGGGAATAACCAAAGCAATTAAAACGATGTAAATTGGTAAACGAGCCGAACACGTCATAAAAGGCGTTACAAGTATCGTTAATAGACGTTCTTTATCATTTTCGATATTACGCGCAGACATGATTGCAGGAACGGCACAGGCAACACCAGAAATTAATGGAACGACACTTTTTCCACTTAAACCGAATGGTTTTAACCATCTGTCCATTAAATAAACCACGCGACTCATGTAGCCCGTTTCTTCCATTATTGAAATGAATAAAAACAAAATGGCAATTTGCGGAACGAAAACGGCAATCCCTTCTATACCTGGAATTATTGCACCTCCAATAATTTCGTTGATAGGTCCTTCGGGAATTAAGCTAATTGCTTTTTCGTCGATCCAACCAAATAAATCTTCGACCATTGTCATTAATGGTGCAGACCACGTATAAACAGCTTGAAAGATTAATAATAAAATTCCTAAAAAGATGATGTATCCAAAAATCGGATGAATTAATGTTTTATCAATTTTATCGGTTAAGGTTTCATTTCCGTCAAAATTATACGAAATAATATCGTTTAATTTATCCTCTAAAATTTTATTTCGATCTAATGCTTCTTTAACTTGTAATCGTTTCGAAACAATAGAATTTTCTTTCTTAATTGTATCTAATTTACTTAGATTTTCTTTCGATTCGAACGGAACTTCTTTCTGAGAAAGATATTGCCAAGCTAAATAATCAGATTTAAGATTAAATTCATTCTTGATTTTTTCTAGAATAGAAAGATGCTCTTTCGGAATTTCGTAATGACGATTATATGGAGTTGCTTCTTTTGTAAAAGCTTCTACCAATTCATCAATTCCTTCGCTTGTACGCGCGTTTGTTAAGTATATTTTTGTTTGAAGAAAATCTTCTAACTTTTTCAAATCAATATTTAGTCCCTTGCTTTTGATTTCATCTTTCATATTGATGACAAAAATCGCAGGAACTTCTAAATCTCTAACTTGTTGATACAACAAAATCGATCGTTTTAGATTAGATGGTTCACCAACAACAACCGCCAAATTTGGGTAATGGTTATTGGTTTTGTCTCCTAAAGTTTTGAAAACAATTTCTTCATCCAAAGAGCTTGGATAAATTGTATACGTTCCGGGAAAATCTGTAATTTGGAATTTATTTCCATTTCGTTCTATTTTACCTTCGCGTTTTTCTACCGTCACACCAGGGTAATTCCCAACTTTTTGACGAAGATTTGTTAATTTATTAAATAACGAAGTTTTACCAACATTTGGGTTACCAATTAAGGCAATTTTATAATGATTCATTATTTTTTTGTTATCAAAATTTTATCGGCTTCGTTTCTTCTTAAAGCTAAAACAGACTTGTTAGAGATGATACTAATGCAAATAGGACCACCAAACGGAGCCTTATTTTTTACCAATAAACTTGTTCCCGGAATAAAGCCCATTTCGTAAAACTTAGCAGGTATGTCTTCTGTACTAAATCCAGTTACAACTGCTTGTTCACCAATTTTTAAATCTTTTAAAGAATAATTTTCAACCATTTCTACCAATCTATCTATGATTTTACTATATGCAAAGATATTTATTTTTAATTAATCCAAATAGAAGATATGTCATAGTTTTTTTATCTTTCTAATTAAATTTCAATGAATTCAAGTGTCTAAATTCAAAAATTTGATTATCTTTGCACTCAATTTTCATTTATAAACATTAATTTATGTACGCAATTGTAGAGATAGCAGGGCTTCAATACAAAGTTGAAAAAGACCAACAATTGTTTGTAAACCGTTTAGCTGGTGAAGCAGGTGACGAAGTAAAATTCGACCGTGTTTTATTAACAGATAACGGAACAATCACTGTCGGCGCCCCAGTTATAGACGGAGTTACCGTAGTAGCTAAAATCGTTGAACACGTGAAAGGAGACAAAGTAATCGTTTTCAAAAAGAAAAGAAGAAAAGGTTACCAAAAGTCTAACGGTCATCGTCAACAATTCACTAAAATTGAAGTAGCTTCAATCGGTTAAGATTGAGCTGAGATTAATTATTAACTCTTAAAAACAAAACGAAATGGCACATAAGAAAGGGGTCGGAAGTTCGAAAAATGGTCGTGAATCACATTCGAAACGTTTAGGTGTTAAAATTTTTGGTGGACAAGCAGCAATCGCTGGTAACATTATTGTTCGTCAAAGAGGTACTCAACATCATCCTGGTGATAATGTAGGAATCGGTAAAGATCACACATTATTCGCTTTAATTGACGGAAAAGTAGTTTTCACTAAAAAACGTAACGATAGATCTTACGTTTCAGTTGAACCATTATCTTAATTGATAATTCGACAGCGAAAATGCTAACAATATAAAAGCTCGAACTTATTGGTTCGAGCTTTTTTTGTTCTTAAAAACTAATCAATCCCTATAGCGTTTTCGTTATATACATCTTTTGATTTAAGATTAATTTTTATATTTTGTTTAAGTAACATTTCTCGAAGAGATTTTCTTCTGTACATTGGATCAATAAACTGTATAACTCCTTTTTTATCAAAAAATATTGCAAAAGTTGTTGGATTATATGAAAACATATTCTCAGAATCTAAAGTCTTTAATTCTTCTGATTTAACAGGTTTTAAAAATGAATATTTTTTAAAATTAATGTGATTAGAGTCAATAATTATAATAGAATAACCTTTATACTCAAATTGAGAATACTCATGGGGAGGAATAATAAAAGGAAGTTTTTTCTCATAAAACATAACTTCTATACCAAAATTTGAAAAATATATTTCTTTTTCTGGATCTGTTTTAGAAAGCTTCATTAATAAAAATTTATCCATTTTGTTGTTTTTAGAATCTTTTTCGCCTAATTCAATAAATACATCTATCGTTTTTTGAAGTTGTTTGTCTTTATAAACAGAATTGAATGTTGATGAACATGAACAAAAAAATAGAATAAATGAAAGTAAAAAGTATTTCATAACTAGTTAATTAATAGAACTAAAATACAACTTATTTCAACCAAAAAAGCACTCAATTCCTTGAATGCTTTTTTGATTTTATATTTGATGAGAAACTGAAATAAATTCAGTCTAAAACTACTCTTCGTCTTCCGTTTCAACTCCCCAACCTTGTGCTGTTAATGGAACCATTTGTTCGCTTCCGCGTGTAATCAAATAGTTTTCTTCGTTTTTACCAGTTACATGACCAATCACCGTTAAATGCGGATTTCCTTTGATTTTTTCAAAATCTTTTTGATTAATTGTAAACAGCAATTCATAATCTTCTCCACCACTTAATGCACATGTTATTGGATTAATTTTGAACTCTTCGGCTGTACGAATCACAATAGAATCTAACGGAATTTTTTCTTCGTAAATATTAATTCCAACACCACTTTCTTTCGAGAGATGAATAATTTCAGAAGATAATCCGTCCGAAATATCAATCATAGAAGTTGGTTTAACTTTCAATTCTTTCAAAAGATTGATAATATCCAAACGAGCTTCTGGTTTTAATTGACGTTCAATTAAATATGAATAGTTTTCGAAATCTGGTTGATTATTAGGGTTTACTTTTGATACTTGTGCTTCGCGTTCTAATACTTGCAAACCAAGAAAAGAAGCACCTAAATCACCAGAAAGTACAACCAAATCATTTTCTTTTGCACCATTTCTATAAGCCAAATCTTTTTCTGGAGCAGAGCCAATCGCCGTCATGCTCAAAACAAGTCCGCTAACAGAAGAAGTTGTATCGCCGCCTACAATATCAATATTGTATTTGTCGCAAGCGTATTTCATTCCGTTGTAAATTTCGTCCACAGCTTCTATCGTAAAACGATTCGAAATTGCCATCGAAACCAACAATTGTTTTGGAATAGCATTCATCGCCAAAATATCACTAATTGCCGTCACAACCGCTTTATAACCCAAGTGACGCAAAGGCATGTACGACCAGCTAAAATTTACACCTTCTACCAACATGTCAGTAGAAACCACAATTTTATCTTTTTTGTAATCAAGAACAGCTGCATCGTCGCCAATTCCTTTAATAGAACTTTCTAATTTGATCGGAAAACCTTCTTTGATTTGATT
Source organism: Empedobacter falsenii (assembly GCF_013488205.1). NCBI lineage: Bacteria > Pseudomonadati > Bacteroidota > Flavobacteriia > Flavobacteriales > Weeksellaceae > Empedobacter > Empedobacter falsenii. The sequence goes on from NZ_CP040908.1 coordinate 110,149, forward strand.
AATTAAACCAAATTCTCCAATTTCGGCTAAACTTGTTTTTGAAACGTTTTTATCTTCTAACATGATTTTATTTTTGAGTAAAGATTGAAGGATCTATATTTTCTGAACGAAAAGGTAAATTGATAATATCTTGTTTCGACATTGTTTTCACGGTTTGTCCTTCAAATGATTTTTTAATATTTTCTAACATTTCTGTTGGTGGTGCTTGCATTTTTCTTTTCGACATCGAAAACCAAACACCTGTCAATTCAGAATGACAAAGATGTACACCATCTTGGTTATATAAATTATGAATAAATTGATAAATCATTCCATCTTCCGACATTCCACCAATTTCTACCGAAATATAAATTTCTTCACCTTCCATTGCTTCCTTAAAAAAGGAAAATTGTTCGTGCAAAATAGCTGGTCCAATTCCATATTCAGCCAAATTTTTCATCGAAATGCCATAATCTCTCAAAAAAGCAATACGTGAAAAACTTGTAAAATTCATATACGAAGCGTTCGCTAAATGGCGATTAGCATCCAAATCTGACCATCGAACAATGGTTTTTTGAAAATATTTATTATTCATGAATTGAAAAATTATTTAAGGTACAAAGTTACGGATTACTATTTACACGAAAATGATAATATTTTTAATCATCGTAAATAATAAAAAACAATAAGATTTAACATCAAATTAAAATATAGATATTTAATATTTTGTATCTTTAAAAAGCTATTAAACAGACAGATTATGAAAAAAATATTATTTCCAACAGATTTTTCAGAAACAGCAAATAATGCGTTTTTGTATGCGTTAAATTTAGCCGAAAATCAGAATGCAGAATTGTATGTTTTGCACGCTTTTCAGTATCCAATGGTAAGTGGAGGAATCGATGCTGGTATTTTGCAAGATGTTTATAATACAATTGAATTAAATAATTTCGAGAATTTAAAAGATCATATTCCGTTCTTGAGAAAAATGGCTGAGGACAATGGTTTTGCAAATGTTGATTTGAAATTTTTCGTAAAAGAAGGAATGCTTTCGTTTGTGTTGCCAACATTTATCGAAGATGAAAAAGTAGATTTTGTGGTAATGGGAACGACTGGAAATACAGGATTTGATAAAGTTCTTTTTGGTTCGAATACGATGAATGCAATCAAACATCTTAAAATTCCGGTATTGAGCGTGCCAAATGGTTATAAATTCAAAGGAATAAATAACATCGGATTTACGACAATTTTCCAAGATAAAGACCGCAAAGCCTTAGATTATTTAACAGAAATCGCTTATCGTTACAAAGCAAAAGTGCATTGTTTACACGTTTCGAAAGATGGAAATTATGATATTCCGACGCTTAATCATTGGAAAGAATATTATAAAGACGAACCTGTAGATTTTTCTATTTATACTGCGGATGAATCTGTTGATGCAGTTTTGGAATTTATCAAAGAAGAAAAAATTGATTTGTTGACAGTAGTCAGCCGTAACAAAGGCTTCTTCGAGAAATTATTTTCACCAAGTTTTACAAAGAAAATTTTGACGCAACACAACGTGCCTTTGTTTGTTTTCCACGAATAAGATAATTTATACTGAATATACAAAGCTCAATCTGTAGAAATAGATTGAGCTTTTTTCGTGTTGAAATGAAATTATTCGTAACTTTTGAGTACAAAACACGAAAAGATGAAAAAAATATTGTTCCCAACAGATTTCTCAGAAACTGCCAATAACGCCTTCTTATATGCACTAAATCTTGCAAAAAGTATCGATGCACAAGTTTATGTGTTGCATGTTTATGAATTGCCAATGATTACTGGAAGTTTGAGTGCTGGATTGATTCAGAATGTATATGAAACGGTAGAATTAGGAAGTTTCGATAACTTTAAAGATAATATTCCGCAACTAAGACAAATTGCTGATGATAATGGTTTGAATGAAATTCCAATCAAATTTATTTTAGAAGAAGGAAATTTCTTATACATTCTACGCGAAATTATTGGTGAAGAAAGCGTTGATTTTGTAGTGATGGGAACGGATGGAAATTCAGGAATTGAGAAAATGCTTTTCGGTTCGAATACGATAAATGCGATTACATCGATGAAAGTTCCGATTCTTAGTGTTCCGCACGGAATGTCTTTCAAAGGATTTAAAAATATTGGTTTTACGACTGTTTTTGATCAAAAAGATAAAGATGCGTTAAAGTATTTGATTGAAATTGCAAATCGTCATCAGGCAAAAATTCATTGTATGCACGTTTCGAAAGATGGAAAATTTAATCAACAAGCAATGAAAGATTGGCAAGATCAGTTTGCTGGAGATCCAATTGTTTTTGAAATTTATCATGATGCAGATCCTGTAAACGCGGTGTTGGATTTTATCAAGGAAAAACAAATTGATTTGTTGACGGTTGTGAGTCGCAATAAAGGATTTTTTGATAAGATTTTTTCGCCAGGATTTACAAAGAAAATTGCAAATAAAAATATTACACCTTTGTTCGTTTTTCATGAACAAAAGTCTTAAAAGGAAATGTGAAAACATTTCCTTTTTTTGTCAAAAATTCTGTTAAAAATAAAACTTTACCTTTGCCCCGTGAAAAAAATAGCCATAGTAGGAGGTGGTGCAGCAGGATATTTTGTTGCCGCAAACCTTGGAAAAACTGTAGGACAACAAACTATATTGTTTGAACAAGCAAATCTACCGCTTCAAAAAGTACGCATTTCGGGTGGAGGAAGATGTAATGTGACGCATGCATGTTTTGATCCGCTTGATTTGGTCGAGTTTTATCCACGCGGAAAAAAGGAATTATTAAGCGTTTTTTACACGTTTCAACCAGGTGATACAATGGCTTGGTTTGATGAGCGCGGAGTAGAATTGAAAATAGAAGACGATAACCGTATTTTTCCAGTTAGCGATTCTTCACTTTCGATTATAGAGGCTTTGACAAAAGCGGTTGATCAAAATAAAGTTCAGCTTAATTTCTCAGATGGTGTGCAAGAAATTAATAAAGTTGATGGTGGTTATGAATTGACAACAAAATCAGGAAAACATTTTTTCGAAACGGTGATTGTGACAACAGGAAGTACGCCTAAATTTTGGAAAAGTTTGAAAAATTTAGGTTTAAAAATCATTCAGCCAGTTCCTTCTTTATTCACGTTTAATTGCAAAGATCCTCGAATTGAAGGATTGATGGGAATTTCTTTCGATAATGCTGAAGTCAAAATCAATCAACAAAAATTAGAAGAAGAAGGTCCGTTACTAATTACGCATTGGGGATTTAGTGGACCAGCGATTTTGAGATTATCGGCTTGGGGTGCTTTAAAATTGAATGAAAGCAATTATAAATTCGAAACTGAAATCAATTTTGTAAATCAATCTAAAGACGAAATCATTTCATTTTTGAATGATAAAAAACAAGTTGATGCTAAGAAAAATGTGCATAAAAATAATCCATTCGATTTTCCGAAGCGTTTTTGGTTTAGTATTCTGAGCTATTGTAATATAGATGAAAACAAGGTTTATGCAGATTTATCGAAAAAACACATCGAAGCAATTGCAATAGAATTGACGCAAGGAAAATACCAAATTAATGGAAAAAGTACGTTCAAAGATGAGTTTGTGACGGCTGGCGGTGTCGATTTGAAAGAGATTGATTTTCATTCGATGCAAGCAAAAAAAATCCCACAATTGTTTATGGCCGGTGAGGTTTTAAATATTGATGCCATAACAGGTGGGTTCAATTTTCAGGCGTGTTGGTCTGAAGGATATATTATATCTGAAAAAATCAAAGAAATTTATCAATAGTGTATATTTTACACAAATATTATTCTGGCTGAAAGCCTTAAGAATAAAGATTTTTTCAAGATTTATTATGTTAACATAACATTATTATAAAATTATGTTATTTTTGTTTAAAGGAATTATTAAAAACGAACAAAAAATATGAAGAAAATTTTCTTAACCTTAGCATTAATCGGCTTATCTTCTTCTGCATTCGCAGGTGGATACCGAGTTGCTTTACAAGGAGTTCGCCAAGCGGCATTGGGAGGGACTTCTGCAACACAAACTCACGATGCGAGTGTTGCGTTTTATAATCCTGCAGGTTTAGCTTTTGTTGATAGTAAATTGAGTATTGCTGTCGGAGGTTTTGGTGTAAAAACTGACGTAAAATGGCAAGATCCAATGACGTTACAAAAAGCAGAAACAGATAGTAAATTAGGAACACCAATGTATTTGGCAGTTAGTTACAAGCCTGTAGATGATTTAGCAATTGGATTGAGTGTTACGACGCCTTTTGGTAGTTCGGTTACGTGGCCAGAAGATTGGCAAAACAAAGCAAATATTACACATATTGACTTAAAAGCATTCAATATTCAGCCAACGGTTGCATATCGTTTTTCTGATTGGTTTAGTTTGGGGGTAGGTTTCATTTATACACACGGAACAGCTAAATTGGAGAAAGTGCAAACAGTTGCTGGAAATGATATTAAACTTAAATTAGAGGATAAAGATGCTCATGGTTTAGGATTTAATGTTGGAGCAATGTTCAAGCCAACAGATAAATTTGGAGTTGGAATTGCGTACCGTTCTAATGTAGATGTTTCTGCAAATAAAGGTGATGTTACATGGTCTAATGTTCCTTCTGGAATTGCATCTAATGTCCCTTTCAATACAGATAAATGGAATACAACTTTACCGTTACCATCTGAGTTTACATTTGGAATGTCGTACAAAGTTTTACCACAATTAGAACTTTTTGGAGATGTAGTTTGGCAAAACTGGACACGTTACAAAAGTTTAGATATCAATTTATATAATGATGCTTCTAATACTTTTTACACATCATCTTCTACGAAAAACTGGAAAGACAATACATTATTCCGTTTTGGAGCAGAGTATACTTTCAGCGAGATGATTGTTGGACGTGTTGGTTATTATCATGATAAATCACCAGTTCCATCAGCTTATTGGTCATCAGAAACACCAAGTTCTAACTTGAATTCAGTTTCAGCTGGATTAGGATTTAGATTTGAGTCAGGTTTTCATATTGATTTATTTGGATCATATGTAAAAGGAGACGAAAGACATATTGATAATATTCAACAAAACTTCTCTGGAGATGTTAAAATGCGTGCTATAAACTTTGGTTTAGGCGTATCGTACAACCTAAAATAAGACAAAAATGAAACACTTAAATAAAATAGTATTAGTTGCATTAGCTGCTACGATGTTTAACTGTAGCGAAGATTTCGAACATCCGATTGAAGATATTAAAGTATCAGCAGGTGAAGCAAACTTTTCTACATATATTGCATTAGGTAACTCGTTAACTTCTGGTTATAGAGATAATGCATTGTACAAATCTGGACAAGAAAATTCTTACCCAAACATGTTAGCTGGATTGATGAAAGCTGCTGGAGGAGGAGAATTTAAAATTCCTTATATGCCAAATGATACAGGTGGATTTACAGATTTAAAAGATAATGATGGTAACATCTTATATTATGGTAAATACATTTTAAAAGATGGCTTATCTCCTGTGCCAACAGCTCCAGGAGGGCCATTGGATAATATTTCTACAGCAGGACCTTATCAAAATATGGGAGTTCCTGGGGCAAAATCTTATCATTTATCAGCAGAAGGTTACGGTAATGCAGCAGGATTGTCTTTAGGAAAAGCAAATCCTTATTTTGTGCGTTTTGCAAGTAGTCCAACTACTTCAGTTGTAAAAGATGCAATTGCACAAAAACCTACATTTTTCTCATTATGGATTGGTAATAATGATGTATTAGGATATGCAACTAGTGGAGGAGTTGGTACAGATCATAATGAAACTGGTAGTTTAGCTGCTGCAGATTATAAAACGAATGATATTTCTAATGTCGCAGTAGTAGCTGGTTCATTGGAAAAGATCATTGTTGACATGACAAGTTCTGAAAAAACACCAAAAGGAGTTATTGCAAATATTCCTTCTGTAACATCTATTCCGTATTTCACTACAATACCTTACAATGCAGTTACTGGATTGACTGAACAGCAAGTGACAGCTCTTAATTCTGCATATGCACAATATAATGGAGGATTAGGATTGGTTTTTAAAGCTGGATTAATATCAGAATCTGAGTATAATCAACGTTTAATTAAACCATTTACGGCGGGAGCTACTCAAAATGCATTGGTGATTGTAGATAAAGATTTGACTGATTTAACTAAATTCGGAGCACAATTCGCTGCACTAAAAAACTTTAGACAAGCTACGCCAAAAGATTTAGTTACACTTACAGCTTTAGCGTATATCAAACAAGGATATGGAACGCAAGTTCAAATGCCTGATCAATTTATTTTGACAGAAAAAGAAACTGCGAAAGCAGAAGCAGCTGTAACAAAATATAATGCTGCAATTGCTGGCTTAGCTACAAAATATAATTTGGCTTTAGTTGATGCATATTCTGAAATGAAAAAATTAAGTTCAGCTTCAGGGATTAAGTATTATGGACAAACATATACAACAGCATTTATTTCTGGTGGAGCATTTTCTTTAGACGGAGTTCACTTAACAGGGACTGGATATGCAATTGTAGCAAATATGTTTGCTGATGCAATTAATCAAAAATATCATTCAACTTTAAGACACGTTTACCCAGGAAATTATCCAGGTATTGCAATTCCTTAATTGAATGTTTAGATAACGAAAAATCCGCTCATCGAGCGGATTTTTTCGTTATTTATATTTTTTTAGAAATGATTATTTCAATTCTTCATTTCGTAAAAATTCTTCTGCTTTTTCGACCATATTTTTCGATCCGCAAAAGAAAGGAATGCGTTGGTGTAATTCTGTAGGTTCAATATCCATAATGCGTTGGAAACCGTCAGAAGCTTTTCCTCCAGCTTGTTCAGCGATAAATGCCATTGGATTACATTCGTATAATAAACGTAATTTTCCGTTCGGATTATTTGTTCCAGAAGGATAAATATAAATTCCTCCTTTCAACATGTTTCGGTGAAAATCTGAACATAAAGAACCGATGTAACGAGAAGTGTACGGACGATCTTCTTCATCTGCCTGACAATATTTGATGTAATTTTTAACTCCTTGAGGGAATTTCACGTAATTACCTTCGTTAACTGAATAAATATGTCCATCTTCTGGAATACACATATTTGGATGAGATAAATAAAACGTTCCAATTCCTGGGTTTAATGTAAATCCATTTACACCATTTCCTGTTGTGTAAACCAACATTGTCGATGTACCGTAAATCACATATCCCGCAGCAACTTGCTTGTTACCTGGTTGTAAGAAATCTTCTTTTGTAACAGGTGTTCCAGGTTCAGAAACACGGTGGTAGATAGAGAAAATTGTTCCAACAGAAACATTTACGTCGATGTTTGATGAGCCGTCAAGTGGATCAATCAATACAACATATTTACTGTTTTTTGAATTTTTTGAAGGTTGAATCGCGATAAAATCTTCGTTTTCTTCCGAAGCAATACCACAAACAACTTCGCGTTGCGACAACGTTTCGATAAACGTATCGTTTGCGAAAACATCTAATTTTTGTTGTTTTTCTCCTTGGACATTTTCATTTCCGAATTCGCCTAAGATATTTACAAGTCCTGCTTTGTTTACTTTATAATTAACAACTTTTGTCGCTAACTTAATAGAACTCAGCAATCTAGATAGTTCTCCGGATGAGTAAATAAAATCTGCTTGATTTTCTATGATAAACTCTCCAAGAGTTTGATGAGAATTAGTATTCATAATTATGTTTTGCTGGTCAAATATCGGAATAATAACTCAATTTTATATCATTTCAAACGTTTGAAATTAATCTAAATACGTGAAAATCATCATTCAAATTTATTTTTTATTTTAATTAAATTCGGTCAACATATAAAGTGTAGTTTGGTTATATTTGCAAGTTAAATATTTACAAAAAAAAATTTTTATAGAAATGAAAGTTTTCAAATTCGGTGGTGCTTCGGTGAAAGATGCAGCCGGCGTTAGAAATGTTGCGAGTTTATTGCAATCTGTTGGTTACGAAAATACATGTATCATTGTTTCTGCTATGGGCAAGACAACAAATGCATTGGAAGAGGTAGTCAAACGCTATTTTGAAGAACAAGATTTCGAAAAAACAATTAACGAAGTAAAAGAACAACACATTGCTTTAGCGACAGAATTATTTGATAATCCAGCTGAGGTTTCGAACGAAATTTCGCAATTTTTTGATGATATTGTTTCGTTTTTAAGACGTAACAAATCACCAAATTATAGCTATGTGTATGATCAAGTGGTTTGTTGTGGAGAGTTAATCTCGACAAAAATCATCAGTATGTATCTTAATTCGATACAAATTAATAACGAATGGTTAGATGTTCGCGATTATATCAAAACAGATAATACATATCGTGAAGGAAAAGTAAATTGGGCATTAACAGAAGAAAGCATTAAACGTTTACCAAACACAGGTTTGTTTATTACCCAAGGTTTCTTAGGTTCTGATCCAAACTTTTTCACAACAACTTTAGGGCGTGAAGGTTCAGATTATTCTGCGGCGATTTTTGCTTATTGTTTAAATGCGGATAGCATGACGATTTGGAAAGATGTTCCTGGAGTTTTGAATGCTGATCCACGTTATTTTGATAATGCTGAGTTGTTAAATCATATTTCTTATGAAGAAGCAATAGAGTTGGCGTATTATGGTGCATCTGTTATTCACCCGAAAACGTTACAGCCGCTTCAACAAAAAGAAATTCCTTTCTTCGTAAAATCATTTATTAATCCTACAGAAGCAGGAACAGAGGTAGCGAAAGGTCAACCATTAGATCCAAAAGTACCTTGTTTTATCCTAAAAAGAGAGCAACATTTGATTCGTTTATCAAGTAAAGATTTCTCTTTTATTACAGAAGATAAATTGAGCGGAATTTTCAATAAACTATATGATTATCAAATCAAAGTAAATTTGATGCAAAATTCAGCAATTTCACTATCTTTATGTTTGGAGGATAAATATGACAACTTAGAAAAGTTTGTTGCAGATATGAACGAAGAGTATAAAGTGCAAGAAGAAAACAATGTTTTATTGTACACAATTCGCCATTTTGATGCAGATTCTGACAAAGTTGTTTCAAAAGAAAAAGAATTATTGCGACAAACAGTGCGCGAAACATTACAAATAGTTGTTAAAGCTTAAATGAGTTTAATCACGACACAAGATATCTATTCAGCTTCGGGTCTTTCTAAAATTGGTGTTTTAGGAAAGCCTGTAGCTTGGGCATTGAAAAAAGTTTTCAGTATAGATCAGTTAAACGATTTGTACAATCGTGGAAAGCATTTGAAATGCGAACCTTTTTTGGATTATTTGATTGATGATTTGGGAATGGATTACGAAATCCATGAAGAAGATTTGAAACGTATTCCAAAAGAAGGACCTTTTATTATTATTTCTAATCATCCGCTTGGAGCTTTGGACGGAATTATTTTGATGCATTTTATGTCAAAAATTCGTCCTGATTTCAAGGTGATGGGTAATTTTTTATTGCAAAAAATTAAACCATTAGAACCGATGATTATTCCAGTTAATCCTTTCGAAACACGTAAAGATGCATACAGTAGCCTTTCAGGAATGCGCGATGCGTTAAAGTTGTTGAGAGCTGGAGGTTGTTTAGGGATTTTTCCTGCGGGAGAAGTTTCTTATCGTGATGAAGATAGTAAAATTATCGACAGAGAATGGCAAGAATCAGCGATGAAGTTGATCAAAAAAGCAAAAGTTCCTGTTGTTCCAATGTTTTTTAGAGCGCGAAATAGTAATATTTTTTACCGTGTAGCGAAGATTCATCCAGATTTTCAAACGGCAATGTTGCCAGCTGAAATGATGAAGAAAAGAACACGTCCAATTCAAATTCGTATTGGAAAACCAATTTTACAAAAACAACAAGACGAGCATGTGTCTATAGAAGATTATTCTGAGTTTTTGAGAAAGAAAACGTACATGCTTTCGTCATATTACAAACAAAAAAGAAGTTTAACTCAAGTATTGAAAAACCCTTCGAATATTGAGTTGAAAATTCCGAATTTACCAAGCTTATCTTCTTCTAACAAAAAGGTTAAGCCGATTATTTCGGAAACTGCTTTAGACTTATTAATTCAAGATATTGAAACTTTACGAAAAGATGAACAAGCATTATTATTTACTAATAATAATTACGAATGTTTCTTTTCAACAGCTCAACAAATTCCAAATATATTAAGAGAAATTGGTCGTTTGCGAGAGATAACTTTCCGTGCGATTGGTGAAGGTACAAATGATGAAATTGACCTTGATCGCTTCGATAATCATTATCACCATTTATTTTTGTGGGATAAGGATACGAATAAAATTGTTGGAGCATATCGTATGGCAATTGGTTCTGAGGTATACGAAAAATATGGAATTAATGGATTTTATGTTCATGAATTATTCAATTTTGATCCAGAAATTCATCCTTTCTTCAAGAAATGTATTGAAATGGGACGTGCATTCGTTTCAGCTGAGTATCAACAAAAGCCGATGCCATTGTTCTTATTATGGAGAGGAATTGTGCATGTAACGTTGAGAAATCCAAATCAGAAATTTATTATTGGAGGAGTAAGTATTAGTAATCAGTTTTCTGATTTCTCAAAATCTTTGATGATCGAATTTATGAAATCTCATTATTATGATTCTACTGTAGCGCAGTATGTGAGAGCAAAAAATGAGTTTAAAGTTAAGCTGAAAGAGGAAGATAAAGAATTTATTTTTGATGAATCTGAAGCTGATTTGAATAAGTTTGATAAATTAATCGATGAGCTTGAACCAAATATGTTGCGTTTGCCAGTTTTGATTAAAAAATACATCAAACAAAATGCAAAAGTGATTGCTTTTAATGTGGATCCAAAGTTTAATGATGCGATTGATGGTTTAATGTATATTCGAGTTTCGGATATTCCAGAATCTACTGTTCGTCCTGTTTTAGAGGATATTCAAGCAGAACTTGATAAAAAAATACAATCAGGAAAATTTGACGGAACAATTATTTAGTTTTTATCAAATTATAAAACATAAAAAAATGCGCTCAACCTAGTTGAGCGCATTTATATTTTAGCTTCGCTTTAATTATTGAGCAACTGCTGTAGAATCTGCTGCTGGAGCTGCTACTGCTGCTGAATCAGCTACTGGAGCTGCTGCAGAGTCAACTACTGCTGAATCAACTACTGCTGTAGCTGAATCTGTAGCTGGAGCTTCTTCTACTGGTGCTTCTTCAGTTTTCTCTCCACAAGATACTGCTCCTAATGATAAAGCTGCTACTGCAACTACTGCGAAAAATTTTTTCATCTTTTTAAAATTTTAATCGATTAAACGTTTGTTATTTGATGAGTCAAAGTTAGAATGATTTTGACCTGATATAATAAAAAATCATTGTAATTATTTTGTAAAACACTTTTTATTTTACAAAATATAGAATTACAATTATTTAAACGTTGAAATTTTCCGAAATTATAAAATTTATAAAACAAAAAAATCCTCAAATTCTATAATTCGAGGATGATTTTTTGATGTATTTTAAATGATTATTTTAAAACTTGTGCTTCTAATTTGAATTTTTCGATTTTATTTGAAATTAAATCCAACCTCAAATTATGAATACTTCCGATATGCGAAGTCTGAAATTCTTTGTGTGGTACATATGTTCCATTTTCTACAGATAAACCAACTTCTCTGTAAGCATCACGGAAAGGTGTTCCATTTTTGATCGCTTCATTAATATTTTCAACTGTATAAATCGGATCATATTTTTCCTGATTCATATAGTTATCTTTAATCTGAAGTTGAGGAATTGCAAATGTTAAGATGTCAATAATATTATCAAACTGCATCATTGGTTCGAATAATATTTCTTTCAAAATTTGATAATCGCGGTGATATCCACTTGGAAGATTATTAATCGTCATCATAATATCATTTGGCAATGCCTGAATTCTATTGCAATGCGCACGAGTTAACTCAAAAACATCTGGATTTTTCTTGTGCGGCATAATCGACGAACCTGTTGTCATTTCGTTTGGCAACTTCACAAAAGCTAAATCTTGTGAATTATATAGAACCAAATCATACGACATTTTAGACAATGTTCCACAAATCATTGCCAAAGCTGTTGCAACAGATTTTTCTGTTTTTCCACGAAGCATTTGCGCACCAACAGAAGAAACTAAGATTTCTGAAAAACCTAATTCTTGCGTTGTTTGTAAACGGTCAATTGGGAAACTTGTTCCGAAACCTGCACCTGAGCCCAAAGGATTTTGATCAGAAATTTTATATGCAGCCTCAAAAAAGTATAAATCTGTCAACAAACTTTCTGCATAAGCAGAAAACCACATTCCAAAACTACTTGGCATTGCCGCCTGAAAATGCGTATATCCAGGTAATTGATGATTCTTGAATTCGTCTGCTTTTTGTAGGAAAATCTCAATTAAGTTGACAATTTTCTCTGTTGTATGTTTTAAGTACTCTTTCTCAAAAAGTTGAATTGCAACCAAAACTTGATCATTTCGAGAACGCGCAACGTGAATTTTTTTCCCGGCATCGCCAGTTTTCTCAATTAAAAAAGCCTCAATTTTTGAATGTATATCTTCGTAATTTTCGTCGACTTCGAAATTATTTTCCGCAATCAGAACCAAAACTTCATCCAAAGCAATTTGCAAATCATCATTTTCTTCATTGGTAATCAAACCTGTTTTTGCTAGCATATTTGCCTGAGCTTTCGACGCTAAAGCATCGTATTTTGCAAGATGAGCATCCAATTCTCTGTCTTTTCCAACAGTAAATTTTTCGATTTTATCATTAATGGTAAAACCTTTGTCCCAAAGTTTCATATCTATAATAATGAATTAAGGGCGCAAAGTTAGTAAAAAGTTGTATAATATCTCATTAAAGTTGTATAATTATTAATAATCATAAATATTTATTCATATTGAATATTTTTGATTGTTTTTTGAGAATGTTTAGACGATTGATAGCATTTCGAAAGATTGATTATTGAATGTTTATTAATATTTCGAAATAATTCAATTTCGTAAAAAAATGACCCAAAAATTATGGAGTTGATATTTTAAGAACCTTTTAATTTTTAACTTCTATTTATTTACGTTTAAAACATTGTTAAAGTGAAATTTAGACCTTTTTTATAATAATTCTAAATTATTGAAATATAACTAAAATATATCATTCTTTGATGAAAAATCTTTACTATAAACGTAATTTTGTGTACCAATTTATAGCTAAACGCGTATTTGTTTAGATGATTGTTAATGTAAGTTTTAGAATAAAACTCAGACTCAAATGCTTATGTATGTTGAGTTTGTGTGAGTTAAATTATTAAAAATTACCCTCCGAAAAAATTACATACTTAGTTTGTATTCTGATAACAGTGGTTGCCTATGCCAAAAATGATTTTTGTTGAAAATAATTTTTGCATAAGATGTGACGATACAGCGAAGTGTTATTATATAATTCATTTTGATTGGATGAAATCAGGTGTAAGTAGCTTGGTTTTAAACAATCTTTAATATTAAAAAGAAAAGATAGATAATTATGAGTCTTTACCAAGAGTATCTTAACGAGATTGAAGAAAGAAAAGGTCAAGGTTTACATCCAAAACCAATTGATGGTGCAGAATTACTAAGTGAAATCATTAATCAAATTAAAGATGTTAACAACGAATACCGCGAGGATTCTGTTAAATTCTTTATCTATAACACATTGCCAGGAACAACTTCTGCTGCAGGTGTAAAAGCAAAATTTTTAAAAGAGATTATTTTAGGAGAAGCTACAGTTGCTGAAATTACACCAGCTTATGCTTTCGAATTGTTATCTCACATGAAAGGAGGACCATCTATCGAGGTTCTTTTAGACTTAGCTTTAGGAAACGACGAAGCAATTGCAAAACAAGCTGCTGAAGTTCTTAAAACACAAGTTTTCTTATACGATGCAGATACAGCGCGTTTAGCTGATGCTTTTAAAGCAGGAAATGCAATCGCAAAAGATATTTTAGAAAGTTATGCAAAAGCAGAGTTCTTTACTGAATTACCAGCAGTTGCAGAAGAAATTAAAGTAGTTACTTACATTGCTGCTGAAGGTGATATTTCTACGGATTTATTATCTCCAGGTAACCAAGCGCACTCTCGTTCTGATAGAGAATTGCACGGCCAATGTATGATTACGCCAGCTGCTCAAGCGGAAATTAAAGCATTACAAGCGCAACATCCTGATGCTTCTGTGATGTTAATTGCTGAAAAAGGTACAATGGGAGTTGGTTCTTCTCGTATGTCAGGTGTTAACAACGTGGCTTTATGGACAGGAAAACAAGCATCGCCTTACGTTCCTTTCGTAAATATTGCGCCAATTGTTGCAGGTACAAACGGAATTTCTCCAATTTTCTTAACAACTGTTGATGTAACAGGAGGTATCGGAATCGATTTGAAAAACTGGAAAAAACAAGTTGATGCAAACGGTGATGTAGTTCGTAACGAAGCGGGCGATCCTGTTTTAGAAGAAGTTTATTCAGTTGCTACAGGTACTGTTTTAACAATCAATACAAAAACTCAAAAATTATACAATGGAGACCAAGAGTTAATTGATATTTCAAGATCATTGACTCCTCAAAAAATGGAATTTATCAAAGCGGGTGGTTCTTACGCAATCGTTTTTGGTAAAAAAATCCAAACATTTGCTGCTCAAACTTTAGGTATCGAAGCTCCAGCAGTTTTCGCTCCTTCAAAAGAGATTTCAAATGATGGTCAAGGTTTAACTGCAGTTGAAAAAATCTTCAATAATAATGCAGTAGGATCTACTCCAGGAAAAGTTTTACATGCTGGTTCTGACGTTCGTGTTAAAGTAAACATTGTTGGTTCTCAAGATACAACTGGTTTGATGACATCGCAAGAGTTAGAAGCAATGGCTGCTACAGTGATCGCTCCAACAGTAGATGGTGCTTATCAATCAGGATGTCACACAGCTTCAGTTTGGGATAAAAAAGCACAAGCTAATATTCCTAAATTGATGAAATTTATGAATGATTTCGGTGTAATTACAGCGCGTGACCCTAAAGGTGAGTATCATGCAATGACTGACGTTATCCACAAAGTATTGAATGATATTACAATCGACGAATGGGCGATTATCATTGGTGGTGACTCGCACACACGTATGTCTAAAGGTGTTGCTTTCGGTGCCGATTCAGGAACTGTAGCATTAGCTTTAGCAACTGGTGAAGCTTCTATGCCAATTCCAGAATCTGTAAAAGTAACATTCAAAGGAGAGATGAAACAACACATGGATTTCCGTGATGTGGTTCACGCTACTCAAGCTCAAATGTTGAAACAATTTGACGGTGAGAATGTATTCCAAGGTCGTATCATCGAGGTACACATCGGTACATTATTAGCGGATCAAGCGTTTACATTTACAGACTGGACTGCAGAAATGAAAGCGAAAGCATCTATCTGTATTTCTCAAGATGATACATTAATCCAATCGTTAGAAATTGCGAAATCTCGTATCCAAATCATGATCGAGAAAGGAATGGACAACAAAAACCAAGTGTTACAAGGATTAATCGACAAAGCAAACAAACGTATCGAAGAAATTAAATCGGGTGCTAAACCTGCTTTAACTCCAGATGCAAATGCTAAATATTACGCTGAAGTAGTAATCGACTTAGATATTATCGAAGAGCCAATGATTGCCGATCCAGACGTAAACAATGCTGATGTTTCTAAACGTTATACACACGATACAATCCGCGATTTAACTTACTATGGTGGAGATAAACACGTAGATTTAGGTTTCGTAGGATCTTGTATGGTTCACAAAGACGATTTAAAAATCGTTTCTCAAATGTTACGTAATGTAGAAAAAGCGAATGGTAAAGTTGAGTTCAAAGCTCCTTTAGTTGTTGCGGCGCCTACTTACAACATCATCGACGAATTGAAAGCAGAAGGTGATTGGGAAATGTTACAAAAATACTCAGGATTTGAGTTTAGTGACTTATTGCCAAAATCTACTGCGCGTACAGAATACGAAAACATTATGTACTTAGAGCGTCCTGGTTGTAACTTATGTATGGGTAACCAAGAGAAAGCGGAAAAAGGAGATACAGTAATGGCGACATCTACACGTTTATTCCAAGGTCGTGTGGTTGAGGATAGAGATGGTAAAAAAGGAGAATCTTTATTAGCATCAACTCCAGTAGTTGTTTTATCAGCGATTTTAGGACGTATTCCTAATATTGAAGAATATAAAGCTGCTGTAGAAGGTATCAACTTAACAAAGTTTAAACCAATTTCAATGAACTAATCGTTCGTAGAAAATGATATATTAAAGGCTAACATTTCGGTGTTAGCCTTTTTTTTGTTATAAATATATAATCTTGCAAATAAATAAGTTAGAATTGATTTAAATAAGGTTATTAACCATTTATACACGTTAAATATTAAATAATTCAGTATATTGGGGTATGTTTTTTGATAAATTAAAACCAATTAAATAAATCAATTATTATGGCATTTGATATAAATATGATTAAAGGCGTTTATGCCAAAATGCAAGAACGTGTAGATGCTGCGAAAACTATCGTAGGTCGACCTTTAACGTACTCAGAAAAAATTTTATATGCTCACTTGTTTGACGGAAAACCAACGCAAGCGTATACAAGAGGAGAATCTTATGTAGATTTTGCGCCAGATCGTGTAGCAATGCAAGATGCAACTGCTCAAATGGCTTTGTTGCAATTTATGCAAGCAGGAAAAACAAAAACGGCTGTTCCTTCTACGGTTCACTGTGATCACTTGATTCAAGCTAAAGTTGGAGCAAAAACCGATTTACAAGAAGCAATCAATAAATCATCAGAAGTATTTAATTTCTTAGAATCAGTTTCTAATAAATATGGAATTGGATTCTGGAAACCAGGTGCAGGAATTATTCACCAAGTAGTATTAGAAAACTATGCATTTCCAGGAGGAATGATGATTGGTACCGATTCTCATACGCCAAATGCAGGTGGATTAGGAATGGTAGCAATTGGTGTTGGTGGTGCCGATGCTGTTGACGTAATGTCTGGAATGGCTTGGGAATTAAAAATGCCAAAATTAATCGGAGTTAAATTAACAGGTAAATTATCTGGTTGGGCTGCTCCCAAAGACGTTATTTTAGAAGTTGCTGGACGTTTAACTGTAAAAGGTGGAACAGGAGCAATTGTAGAGTATTTTGGAGAAGGAGCTGAGTCTTTATCTGCAACAGGTAAAGGAACAATTTGTAACATGGGTGCAGAAATTGGAGCAACAACTTCAATCTTCGCTTATGATGATGCTTCAGAAAGATATTTAAGAGCGACTGATCGTAATGATGTAGCAGATGCTGCAAATGCTCACAAATCTTATTTACGTTCTGATGATGAAGTTTATGCAAATCCTGAAAACTTCTATGATCAATTAATTGAAATCAACTTATCTGAATTAGAGCCTCGTTTGAATGGTCCTTTTACGCCAGATTTAATGACACCAGTTTCTAAAATGAAAGAAACTGCAGCAGCTAATGGTTGGCCTTTAGATGTTGAATGGGGATTAATCGGTTCTTGTACAAACTCTTCTTACGAAGATTTGACGCGTGCTGCTTCGATTGCGCAACAAGCTTTAGACAAAGGTTTAGAAGCAAAATCATCTTTCGGAATTAACCCAGGTTCTGAGGTAGTTCGTTATACAGCCGATCGTGATGGTTTATTAAAAACTTTCGAGGATTTAGATGCAGTTATCTTTACAAATGCTTGTGGACCTTGTATTGGTCAATGGGATCGTGAAGGAGCGGATAAAGAAGAAAAAAATACAATCGTTCACTCATTCAACCGTAACTTCAAAAAACGTGCGGACGGAAATCCAAATACATATGCTTTCGTAACATCTCCTGAAATGGTTGCAGCGATTGCAATTTCTGGACGTTTAGATTTTAATCCATTAACAGATAAATTAATCAATAAATTTGGTGAAGAAGTAATGTTAGATGCTCCAAAAGGAGAGGAATTACCAACAAAAGGTTATGCTTACGAAGATAATGGATATCAAGCACCAGTTGAAGACGGTTCTCGTGTAGAAGTGATCGTAAATCCAAATTCTGAGCGTTTACAATTATTAGAAGGTTTCAAACCTTGGAATGGTGAAAACATTTTGGGTGCTAAATTATTAATAAAAGCATTTGGTAAATGTACAACTGACCATATTTCTATGGCTGGACCTTGGTTACGTTTCCGTGGACACTTAGATAATATTTCGAATAATACTTTGATTGGTGCTGTAAATGCATTCAATCAAGAAACAAATTCAGTTAAAAATCAATTAACAGGAGAATACGGACCAGTTCCAGACACTGCACGTGCATATAAAGCGGCAGGTGTACCTTCTGTAATTGTTGGTGACGAAAACTACGGAGAAGGTTCTTCTCGTGAGCATGCGGCAATGCAACCACGTCATTTAGGTGCTGTAGCAGTATTAGTACGTTCTTTTGCACGTATCCACGAAACAAATCTTAAAAAGCAAGGAATGTTAGCGTTGACATTTGCGGATAAAGCAGATTATGATAAAGTACAAGAAGATGATACAATCAACTTTATAGACTTAACAGAATTTGCACCAGGAAAACCTTTGACAATCGAGTTTGTTCATGCAGATGGATCTAAAGATTTAGTTGTAGCAAATCATACATACAATGCACAACAAATTGAATGGTTCAAAGCTGGATCAGCATTAAATTTAATTAAAGCGCAACAAGCGTAACAATTATTTCAACATAAAAAGTAAAAGCCGATGTATTTCTACATCGGCTTTTTTTATTGAATTCTGTAAATAATTCTTTTATAAAAAGAAGCTCTAATCAAATTGATTAGAGCTTTTGAGGTTCCTAGCGGATTCGAACCGCTGTGGACGGTTTTGCAGACCGCTACCTAGCCTCTCGGTCAAGGAACCATTCCCGTTCTTTTGGACTGCAAATATAGCAATAATTTCAGAAAAAAAAAGTTTAATACGATTTTTCTAAAATAACACTCACTTTTTCTACATGCCCACCAATAGGAGGATTCAGCTTTGATAATTTTACTCTTGCATATGTAACATTCGTAAGTTCTTGACCTATACGATCTAACACTCTTTTACAAACATGTTCCAAAAGTTTTGAACGAATACCTACTTCTTCCTTCACAATTTTATTTAACGAAACATAATCCAAAGCATCAACCAATTCATCCGATTCTGTTGCTTTCGTAAAATCTGCATGCGCTTCCAAATCAACCAAATAATCAGAACCAATGCGCGCTTCTTCATCTAAACATCCGTGATTCGAATATATTTTTATATTTTCTAAAATAATTACTCCCATAGTTCAAAGATAAAAAAAGACTTGCGTATTTCTACACAAGTCTTGTATTGTTTAATTTTTTTAAACCTTATTATTTTGCAGATGCAAATCTTTCCGCAACTTTATCCCAGTTAATTACAGAGAAGAAAGCCTCGATATAATCAGGACGACGGTTTTGGTAATTTAAGTAATAAGCATGTTCCCAAACATCTAATCCTAAAACAGGAAATCCTTGTACATCAGCAACAGGCATCAAAGTAGAATCTTGATTTGGAGTTGATGTTACAACTAATTTTCCATCTTTTACGATTAACCAAGCCCATCCAGAGCCAAAGCGTGTTGCAGCAGCTTTAGAAAACTCATCTTTGAAAGCTTCAAAAGATCCAAAAGCAGCGTTAATTGCATCAGCAACTTCTGCAGTTGGTTGATTAGCACCACCTGGAGTTAAAATTTCCCAGAATAAATTGTGATTGTAAAAACCACCACCATTGTTACGAACAGCTGGTTTGTCAGTTCCTTTTGCTAAAATTTCTTCGATTGTAGCGTTTGCTAAATCAGTTCCTTCAATAGCAGCATTCAAGTTATTTGTATACGCAGCATGGTGTTTGTCATGGTGAATTTCCATTGTTTTTGCGTCAATATGAGGTTCTAATGCATCAAATGCATAAGGTAATTTTGCTAATTCAAAAGCCATAATATTTATTTTTTAGATTTAATTTTCTTGTATAAAGATACACAATAACTCAACAAATATGATTCCGAAATGATAGAATTTTAACATTATTTAATAGTAAAAGCTTATTTTAGTAAAAGATTCTAAATTTTTGAAATGAAAATACTTTGGAAAATAATAAAATGGTTCATCATAATCATTTGTGTATTAATCCTAATTCTTTATGCAACAGGGAATGACTACATTTTTCGTGGCGTAAAATTAACCTATATGAAAGGTGAAAGCACTGCAAATATCAACGATTACAAAGATTTTGATAACAATGTAATTTTGGCAGGTGCACCGCGAGTTTGGCATCAACATTTAGATTATAATCAATTTCCGTTGTCAGCTAACTTCGAAAAAGAGATGAACGATTTCGGAACTGCTGGATTGGTTATTATAAAAGATAATCAAATTTTGAGCGAATATTATTTTAATGGATATGCGCAAAATGATATTACCAATTCTTTTTCGATGGCGAAAACATTCACAACAATGATGTTAGGAAAAGCGATTGAGCAAGGTTATATCAAAAGTTTAGATCAAAAAATAACAGATTTCATTCCAGAATTTAAAGATGATAAATATGGAGCTGAATGTACAGTTGGCGATTTATCTGCGATGACATCTGGTTATGATTGGGACGAAGATTATTATTTTCCGCTCAATCCTACTGCAAAAGCGTATTATGGCGATGATATCGTTAAACAAATGTTAGATCGAAAATTTGTTTCTCAACCTGGCGGACATTTCAAATATCAATCGAGTGACACGCAATTATTAGGAATTGTGATTGAACGCGCAGTGAAAAATAAATCGTTATCACAATATTTTCAAGAAGAATTTTGGCAACCAATGGGCATGGAATTAGATGCGCAATGGTCGAAAGATAATCCGAAAGGAATGGAGAAAACCTATTGTTGCTTCAATGCGACAGCGCGAGATTTTGCAAAACTTGGACAATTATTATTGAATGATGGAAATTGGTACGGAAAACAAATTTTGGATTCAACATTTGTTCAGAAAATGGTTTTACCAAACAAAAAAGCGTTCGGACCAAATGAACCAAAAATTTATGGTTATTCAGTTTGGATGGATTACAATTACAAAACGTCTTTTTATGCGATGTTAGGACATTTGGGACAACGTATCATTGTAATTCCTTCAGAAAAATTAGTTGTTGTTCGAACTGGAAAAACACACAATGATCAGCCAAATAATCGTCCAATTGCAGATGGTGATGTTTATCGATTGGTAGACGAAGCGATACGAATTAATCAAAAAGTGAAAGAAAATGATCCAACGAATTCCTTACAGTAAAATATTATTTTTAGATATAGAAACGGTTCCACAAACTGATGATTGGAATCTTTTGACTGAAAGAACACAAGCTCTTTGGGAAAAGAAAACAGCTTATCAACGCAATAATAACGAGATTTCTCCTGAAGAATTTTACCACGAACGCGCTGGAATTATGGCAGAATTCGGGAAAATAGTCTGTATTTCGGTCGGAATTGTTGTCAAAGATTCTTTTATTCACATCAAAAGTTTTTATGGACATGATGAGAAAAAATTGTTAGAAGATTTCAATTCAATGTTGATTGAAAACTTTTTTAAGCCTGATCATATTTTATGTGCGCACAACGGAAAAGAATTCGATTTTCCGTACATCGCTCGCCGAATGATGATTAATCAAATTGAAATTCCAGCTATTTTGCAATTATTTGGTAAAAAACCATGGGAAGTTCAGCATTTGGACACAATGGAGTTATGGAAATTTGGTGATTACAAGAACTTTACATCATTAGATTTATTGGCAAATGTTTTCGAAATTCCTACTCCGAAAGATGATAT
The DNA here is from genome assembly GCF_013488205.1 of Empedobacter falsenii. Taxonomy (NCBI): domain Bacteria; kingdom Pseudomonadati; phylum Bacteroidota; class Flavobacteriia; order Flavobacteriales; family Weeksellaceae; genus Empedobacter; species Empedobacter falsenii. Next base: position 132,125 of record NZ_CP040908.1, read on the forward strand.
CGATGGTTCGCAAGTTGCGCGTGTATATTACGATGAAAACAATGTAGAACGCATCAAAGATTATTGTGAAAAAGATGTTGTAACCTTGATTAATGTTTTCAGGAAAATGCGCTACGATCAACCTTTACAACGAAAAGAAGATTTATAAAAACAAAAAATCCGCTATAAAGCGGATTTTTTTGTTTTTATATTTAATGATTAATTTTCATCATCTTCTGCAGAATCTGGTTCATCGCGGAAGTTTTCAATCAATTCATCTTTCACTTTCAATTGTACTTGTTCAACAGAGTTTCGGTACATTTTGATAATTGTTCCTGTATATTCTTCCAAATCAATCAAATCTCCTTCCGTTAATTCCTTATCAGGATAACATTCAGAAATCAATCCAGCCAACGTATCATAATGTTCGCTTTCTTCGAATCTAAACGGCACTAAACGATTAATATCGCTTATCGCATTGTGTGCATTTATATTATAAACACCTTCAGAAACACGAGAAACAATAGGATCTTCGTTATCATATTCGTCTTGAATTTCTCCAACCAATTCCTCCAAGATATCTTCCATCGAAACAATCCCTGCAACTTCACCAACTTCATTTGTTACAATTGCAATTTGCATATGTTTTTTCTGAAATTGTTTCATTACATTTTTAATCAACGCATTTTCTGAAATAAAAATTGGCTCACGCAACAATCCTTCAATTTCAGTTTGATTTGGATTTTCTAACAATTGCTTGATTAAATCTTTTGCGTAAATGACACCTTTTATATTATCAAATTCTTCTTCGTAAACTGGATAACGCGAATAACCTTCGTTAATCGCATAATCTAATGCATCTTTTACAGAAGTATTAATATTAATTGCAGAAACATTTTTTCGTAAAGTTTGAATATTCATCACACGACGATCATCAAACTCAAACACATTTTGAATTAAATTACGCTCAGATTCCTCAATTGCTCCACCTTCAGAACTCTCTGTAATAATCATTTTCAACTCTTCTTCTGTGTGAATTTCACCTCCATGAATAGGATGAATTCCAATCGCACGAAGAATTACATTTGCCAAACCATTCATTAACACAATAAGCGGTTTGAAAACAAAATAAAATGCACGAAGTGGCCAAGCTACTGTAAATGTAGTTTTCGTTGGATACTGAATTGCGATAGATTTCGGTGCTAATTCACCAAAAACAATGTGCAAAATAGTAATGATAACGAAAGCTGCTGGAAACGCAACATTATGCGCAATCGCTGTCCATGAAGGAGAAGTTAAACCAACTACTTCAAAAAGTTTTACGATTACAGGCGTTAAAGAGCTTTCTCCAACCCAACCAAGACCAAGCGAAGCTAATGTAATACCTAACTGTGTTGCGGCAAGATAAGAATCTAAATGATTAACGATTCGTTTTGCAGCATTTGAAGTTCTTTCGTTAATATCTTGATTAACTTCAATTTGTGACGAACGTACTTTTACAATTGCAAACTCGGCTGCAACGAAAAAACCATTTAATAAAACAAGGAAAATTGTAAGCAAAAGTTTTGCTACAGAAATTTCATCGGCGACATTGTGATTAGCGACTAAAAACAATGTCGAAATCTGGGAGTATGTATCCATTCTTCGAATTTAAAAGACTGACTTGTTATAAGTTTTTATAAGTCAGTAAATCAATACATCTAAATTAATAAAAAAAATTAAAAATCACAACGTTTTGATTCGTAGCAAAATTACAAAATTTATAAATACAAAATCTTAGAAATTATTGATTCGAGAAAATGACTAAAAAATCACTAAATTTCCACTTCATTTACCAAGCAACAATTTGCCATGCAAAAGCAAGATTTACATTATATTATCGAAGTCAAAAATTTATCAATTTCTTTTGGAGATAAACAAGTTCTGAATAACATCAATTTCAAAGTAGAACAAGGTGATACATTAGGAATTGTTGGAGAATCTGGCTCTGGAAAGTCGTTAACTTCTTTGGCGATTATGGGTTTATTGTCTCCTAATGCGACAATTCATCCCGAAAGTGAAATTCTTTTTCGTCAAGATGATAAAATGATAGATTTGCTTAAACTTTCTCCTAAAGAACTGGAAGAAATAAGAGGAAATGAAATCGGAATGATTTTTCAAGAACCGATGACTTCTCTAAATCCAAGTTTGCGTTGCGGAGAACAAGTGGAGGAAGCGATTCGTTTACATCAAAATTTATCGAAAGAAGAAGCTAAAAAGAAAGTTCTTCATCTTTTTGAACAAGTTAAATTACCAAATCCCGAACGTATTTATAAAGCTTATCCGCACGAATTATCTGGTGGACAAAAGCAACGTGTAATGATTGCAATGGCGATTTCTTGCGAGCCGAAATTATTGATTGCCGATGAACCTACAACTGCTTTGGACGTTACAGTACAAAAAGCGACGTTAGATTTATTGAAAGAATTACAAGAAAAAAATAACATGAGTATGTTGTTTATTTCTCACGATTTGGGCGTGATTGCTAATGTTTGTGAAGAAGTTTTGGTGATGTTTCGTGGTGATGTTGTGGAACAAGGAAATGTAGAAACAATTTTTAATCATCCGAAAGAAAATTATACAAAAGGATTAATTGCTTGTCGACCTCGATTGGATGAACGTGCAAAACGTTTACCTACGGTAAACGTTTTCTTAGAAAATCCAAATTTCGAAACTGAGATCTATACAGAAGAAGAACGCGAAACTTTTCACGAAAAAATTTATGCAAATCCTCCAATTTTAGAGGTTAAGAATTTGAAGAAATACTTCTATCCTTCGACTTTATTTGGAAATGCAACAATCCCGAATGTAAAAGCTGTAGATGATATTTCGTTCAAAGTTTATCCGGGTGAAACAATGGGTTTAGTTGGCGAGTCGGGTTCTGGAAAAACAACCTTGAGTAGAACGGTTTTGTTATTAGAAAAACCAACTGCTGGCGAAATATATTATAATGGTATAGATATTACGAAACTGAAAAAAGAGGAAATTCGTAAATTAAGAAGAGAAATTCAGATTATTTTCCAAGATCCATATTCAAGTTTGAATCCTCGACAAACCGTTGCGCAAATTATTACGGAGCCAATGCAAGTACATAAAATTGGTCAGAATAAATCTGAACGATTACAAACGGCTTCATCTCTTTTACAAAAAGTAGGTTTATCAGATCAAGATTTGAACAAATATCCGCACGAATTTTCTGGTGGGCAACGTCAACGTATCGGGATTGCTCGTGCTTTGGCTTTAAATCCTAAATTTATCATTTGTGATGAATCTGTTTCTGCGTTGGATGTTTCTGTTCAGGCACAAGTTTTGAATTTATTAAATGATTTGAAAACCGAATTTGGTTTTACCTATATATTTATCTCGCACGATTTGGCTGTTGTAAAATATATGAGTGATCAATTATTGGTGATGCAACATGGAGAAATGAAAGAATTGGACGATGCAGACAAGGTTTATGCGCATCCGACAACAAACTATACCAAAGAATTGATAGAAGCGATTCCAAAGCTATAAAAGGAATCTGTATAAAAGCAAAAAGCGTTTGAAGTTTATTTCCTCAAACGCTTTTTTATTGATCGCAATAAATCAATATAAACTAAACTATTTCAAAATAAAAAAAGCATCCAAATCTGAATGCTTTTTTGTAGTCCCTAGGGGAATCGAACCCCTCTTTCTAGAATGAAAATCTAGTGTCCTAACCGATAGACGAAGGGACCTCCTTTCGTATTATTGTGGTGCAAAAATAAACGTTTATTTTTTATTACCAAACAATTTTCGAAAATTTTATACTATTTTTTTTAATCAAGTCAAATTGTAGTCCCTAGGGGAATCGAACCCCTCTTTCTAGAATGAAAATCTAGTGTCCTAACCGATAGACGAAGGGACCACTTAATATGAATTAATTAATTCGAATATTCTTTATTTTGAATGAACGTCATTTTGTGTTGGGAGTTGTAGAAAAGTCGATGTATAATTCTAATAATTTGAACCAAGTTGAATTATACAGCGACATTTTCATTCCCGATTAATCATCTAAACATTATGATTAACCTTTACAAACAAAACACAAAAAACAATTTCCTTTACACAGTATTCTACTGGTTGTTTAAAAAATCAACAACTATGAACAAGGAAAAAAAAGATTGCAATAATGCAATCCATCTATTAATTTGTAGTCCCTAGGGGAATCGAACCCCTCTTTCTAGAATGAAAATCTAGTGTCCTAACCGATAGACGAAGGGACCACTTTTATTTTATTAAGCTAATCCCGCAATATGTTTCGCTAACTTTGATTTTAAGTTTGAAGCTTTATTCTTGTGAATAATGTTTCTTTTTGCTAACTTATCAATCATTGAAGAAACTTTTGGAAAAACTGTTTCTGCTTCATTTTTATCAGATTCAGATCTTAAAGCTTTAATAGCTGTACGAGCTGATTTGTGATAATATTTATTACGATCGCGTCTTACCGCTGATTGTCTAATTCTTTTTAATGCTGACTTATGATTTGCCATAACTTAAATCTCTTTCTATTTTAGTTCGGCAAAGATATAAACAAATATTTTATCTCGCCAAATTAATTTAATAATTTTCTAAAACACTTTTATGTAGCCCATAGGAGAATCGAACTCCTGTTTCCAGGATGAAAACCTGATGTCCTAACCACTAGACGAATGGGCCGCATGACGGCTTAACCACTTGTTGTGAAAAGCGAGTGCAAATGTAGAACTATTTTTTGAACTTCCAAATTTATTTAAAAGTTTTTTTGAATAGATTTTTGTTAAAAAATGTTAAGGAAGTTAATATTTTGTCAAAACATCTCTTATATATAATGAGTTATATTTTTAACAATTACTTTAGCGGTGCTATTAAAATTTATACAAACGAATACTCAATATATGAAAGCATCGATATTAGGTGTAGCTGCAGTGGTTTGCACGATGTTTATAACATCATGTTCATCTTTAACCCCAGTTAGTGAAGCTACAGAATATTCTTCGAGAAGTTTCGTACCGAAACCAAGAGCTATTGAAGCTCAAGCTAAAATAATCAATAAACATGCCAATTTAGATGTTACACCAATAGAAATTAACGATGAAGCGAAATCTATGGTTGTGTTAAACAGCGTTTTAGAAGAAACGAATGAATTGTTTGCAGGATTTTTATTAAAAGAAGCAGAAACGTATATTGGTACACCTTACCGATACGGAGGCACAACAAGAAGTGGTATTGATTGTTCTGCCTTTGTTAGAAACGTTTTCGAGACTTTCAATAAAAATTTACCTCGTGTATCTGCAGATCAGGCAAGAGAAGGTTTTACAGTTAGTACAGACGAAGCAAAAGAAGGAGATTTGGTTTTCTTTGCAACAAGAGGTCGCGGTAGAGTTTCGCACGTAGGAATTGTTCATGGAAGAAATAAAGATGGAGTTTTAGAATTTATTCATTCATCTACTTCTCAGGGCGTTATGGTATCTTCTTTAAATGATAGATATTGGGGACCAAAATTCTTATACGTAAAAAGAATATTATAATAATAGTATAATTTCATTATCATATAAAAAAGCATCAAGATTACTTGATGCTTTTTTTTGTCTTGTTTTTTATTTTCGATGTTCTCGTAAAATCATCACAAACAATACAATTAATGGAACAATCATTCCTAAAATATAATACATATTGATTTGTAAAATCGTTGGATAAAATAATATTGCAGATAATAATCCCACAATTGCGCCACCTAAATGCGCTGAATGTCCGATGTTCCCTAAATTAGTTTTCATTCCATAAACTGAATATCCTAAATATAATATTCCGAAAATCCAAGCTGGAATTGGTAAAGCAAAAAATAATCTTAACTCCATTTCAGGAAAAGCTGCAATTGCAGCAAACAAAATTCCTGTTACTCCACCTGAAGCTCCTACTGCCGAATAAAAAGTTTCTTTCTTATGAATTAACAACGATAATAGATTTCCGCCAATAACCGCTGCTAAAAAAACTAAAAGAAACATTCCGTAACCTACATTTAGTTTAGCATTCGAAAAGTCGCCTAATAAAAATCCTTCTGGACTCGCAAAAAATCCGATAACAGGATTTGCAAAAAAGTAAAGAGTTAACATATTGAATAACAAATGAGTGAAATCAACATGTAAAAATCCTGAACTTAAAATTCTATAGTATTCCTTATTATATAATATCGACCCAACTTGGAATTTATATTTTTCAAAAAAAGCTAAATCGTTAAAACCTTTCCAACTTACCAAAACATTCAATCCAATGACGGCTAATGCTACAATAGAGATGTCTCCCATTATTCTTCTATATTTTCTTCTTCATTATTATTCTCCTCAATCGCATCAAAAAGCGTCGGTTGCGGTTCCTCTTCTGGCTCTTCCTCTTCTTCTGGTTCTTCGAACGGAAGCGGTTCCAAGACATTAATTTGTTTTAATTTATACGTTGTCAACTGATTTCCTTGTGCTTTAATTCCTTTAACAGTAATAAATTCTTCTAAATTTATCACTTCTGGTTCTTTTTCTAAACCTTTTACTTTCGGGAAAATCAACTCAATAACTGGTAAATAATCTGTCGAAACAACTTTTATTGATGACTTACCATCTTCTAACGTATAAAAAGCTTGTAGAGAAAATGTATCTTCTAAAAGGAAACGTTTCACGAAATAACGATCTTTCTCCGCATCATAATACACGCAAGAAATCGGTTTTGCAGGTTTCCATTTCTCGATAATTTCTAAATCTTCGTCAAAACGATTACTCAAATCAAACGAAACCAATTTCGCTTCACCTTTTTTATTAATCGTTAAAATTTTATCATCACCTTTGAAAGAACCTAATAAAAGTCCCAATCCATCGGCATTAAGACGTTTTGTATCCGTATCAAACCAAATTTGACGAGGTGCCAAAGTCGAAACTCCTTCTTCTTTTAATTCTACTTTTTTGATTGGATATTTTGTTACTAAATTACCTTTTGATGCACGACCTTTAATCGCTAAATCAGCAAAATTAATATCAAATTTTAACTTCTTGATTCGTTGATGAGTTTTCAAAATAATTGACACAACTTCCGCTTCACCATTTGGATTCGCTGAAAAATACAACACTTCCGAACCTTTGTTACCAGCCGTTAAATCGTATTCTTTGTCTCGCGTAATTCCTGTAACAGCAAAACGTTTTTGATAAGCCGGACCATTTTTACCATCGCGATAAATCAAGTTATAAATAGTACGTTTATCGTTTTTATGCCAAATTCCGACATGAATAATTCCTTTTCCAACAAACGTTTTTGCGTCAACTTTTGTCACAATCATCGAACCATCATGTTTGAAAACCACAATATCATCAATATCAGAACATTCGAATAAATATTCGTCTTTTTTCAATGAAGTTCCGATGAAACCTTCGTTTCTATCCACATAAAAACGTGTATTTGCAACGGCAACTTTAGTCGCATCAATCGTGTCAAACGTTCTAATTTCTGTTTTACGTTCTTTTCCTTTTCCGTATTTTGTTTTTAGATTTTTGAAATAATCAATCGCGTAATCAATCAAATTTGCTAAATGATGTTTTACATTTTCGATTTTATCTTCTAACGATTCAATAAATTGTTGCGCTTTATCTAAATCAAATTTAGAAATACGCTTGATTCTAATTTCTGTTAAACGTGTAATATCTTCTTCCGTAACTGTACGAACTAAATGTGCAATATGCGGTTTTAATCCTTTATCAATTGCAGAAATTACGCCTTCCCATGTTTCTTCTTCTTCAATATCGTGATAAATTCTATTCTCGATAAAAATTCTTTCCAACGAAGAAAAATGCCATTGTTCCTGCAATTCATCTAACTCAATTTCTAATTCTTTTTTCAACAATTCAACTGTATTGTTTGTATTGTGAATTAAAATTTCAGAAACTGTTAAAAATTCAGGTGTTTGTTCATTAATCACACAGGCATTTGGCGAAACAGAAATCTCACAATCCGTGAATGCATACAATGCGTCAATCGTTTTATCTGGGCTACTTCCCGGAACAAGATGAATTAAAATCTCAACTTCAGCTGCTGTATTATCTTCAATCTTTTTGATCTTGATTTTACCTTTATCATTAGCTTTCAAAACCGAATCAATCAAAGATCCTGTCGTTGTTCCGTACGGAATTTCCGTAATTTTTAACGTTGTTTTATCTTCTTGTAAAATCTTTGCACGAATACGCACTTTACCTCCACGCAATCCATCATTATAGTCAGAAACATCAACCAAACCAGATGTTAAAAAATCTGGGAAGATTTGAAATTTCTTTCCTTTCAGATGTAAAATTGACGCATCAATTAACTCATTGAAATTGTGCGGTAAAATCTTTGTTGACAAACCAACTGCAATTCCTTCCACTCCTTGTGCCAAAAGCAAAGGAAATTTGATCGGAAGATCGATTGGTTCTTTATTACGACCATCATAAGACGGTTGCCATTTTGTAGTTTTTGGATTATAGACAACTTCTAACGCAAATTTAGTCAATCGAGCTTCGATATAACGCGACGCAGCCGCTCGGTCACCAGTGTAGATATTTCCCCAGTTTCCTTGCATATCGATCAACAATTCTTTTTGACCAATTTGAACCATTGCATCAGAAATCGCCATATCACCATGTGGGTGATATTTCATCGTATTTCCTACAATGTTCGCAACTTTGTTATATCGTCCGTCTTCCAACTCGCGCATTGAATGTAAAATTCTACGCTGAACTGGTTTCAAACCATCGTAAATAGATGGAATTGCTCGTTCTAAAATTACATAAGAGGCATAATCAAGAAACCATTCTTGGTACATACCAGAAACCTTCTTGATGCTCTCTTGATTGTCTTGCATCATGTTAAATAGCTACTTCTACATTGTTTTTGATCATACAATTAGACTCTACAATTTTGTCTAATTCAGTCAAAATAATATTAATATTTCGATTAGAAATGAATGCTAAACGAAATTTGACTTTTGTTAAATTGGTAGGATTCTTTTTACTGTTAATATAAAAGACAACGTTCTTTGAAAGAATTCCTTTCTGAAAATCGTATTTGATCAATTTATATTTCGGTAAATCGATTTTGTTTGTTTTTGAATCTAAGAAGGATAAAAATCCTACATTCTTCGTTTCAAAAGTTATGGTTTCACCTTTTGTGTCGATTGCAAAAAATTGATTTCCACTTTTATAGCTTACATAAATAAGTAATGCTATAAAAATTGCGACAACATAAGGTGGTATTATGTGATACTTGTAAGGTAAAATACCGGTATACATAATAAGGTTTAGAATGATTAAAATAACGATGGTGAGATTCAGTATTTTGAACAACTGAATGACCTTTTTATTATTTTTCTTCATAATTGATAGGTGTTTTTAGGTTAGGATTGGTTTGGTTTTTATTTAATTTTTAATAGATTCTATGGCTAAGTTGTTAATAATAAATTCTTGTCTAGTTGGTGTATTTTTTCCCATGTAAAATTCTAAAAGACTTTCGATAGTTTGATCTTTTCCAATCATTACAGGCTCTAAACGAATATCTTTTCCGATAAAATGCTTGAACTCGTCTGGCGAAATTTCACCTAATCCTTTGAATCGTGTAATTTCAGGATTTTTAACTTCTTCCAACGCTTTTATACGTTCAGGCTCAGAATAACAATAACGTGTTTCCTTTTTATTTCTCACACGAAAAAGTGGCGTTTGCAAAATATACAAATGACCTTCTTTGATTAATTCTGGGAAAAATTGTAAGAAAAATGTAATAATCAACAAACGAATATGCATTCCATCGACGTCAGCATCAGTTGCAATTACAACATTATTGTAACGTAAATCTTCTAATCCTTCTTCGATATTTAGCGCCGCTTGCAAAAGATTGAATTCTTCGTTTTCGTAAACGATTTTCTTTGTCAAACCATATGAATTCAACGGCTTTCCTCTCAAACTAAACACCGCTTGCGTTTCTACACTTCTACTTTTGGTAATCGATCCACTTGCCGAATCTCCCTCGGTAATAAAAATAGTTGTATCTAAACGTAATTCCGCTTTTGGATCGTTATAATGTTGACGACAATCGCGCAATTTCTTGTTATGTAAACTAACTTTTTTCGCTCGATCACGCGCTAATTTTCGAATTCCAGAAAGTTCTTTTCGTTCCGTTTCCGATTGTTTAATTTTACGTTCTAATGCTTGCGCAACTTCTGTATTTTTGTGTAAAAAGTTGTCAAGATTTGTTTTGATAAAATCATTAACAAACGTACGAACCGTTGTCATTCCTGGTCCAATCTCATTCGACCCAAGTTTAGTTTTGGTTTGTGATTCAAAAACGGGTTCAATTACTTTGATCGAGATTGCTCCAATAATTGATTTCCTAATATCCGCAGGATCGTAATTTTTGTTATAAAATTCGCGAACCGTTTTCACAACCGCTTCTTTGAAAGCTGTTAAATGCGTTCCTCCTTGCGTTGTATTTTGTCCATTCACAAAAGAATAATACGTTTCCGAATATGATTTCGAGCTATGCGTCATCGCAATTTCGATATCTTCTCCTTTCAAATGGATGATATCATAAATTGTTTCTTCCTCGATATTATCTTTCAATAAATCTTTCAAACCATCTTTAGAAAAGAATTCTTCTCCATTAAAAATAATTTTCAATCCTGGATTTAAGTAAACATAGTTTTTCAACATTTTATCTACATATTCTTTTCTGAATTTGAAATTCAAGAAAATCGTTTTGTCTGGGATAAATGTAATTTTAGTTCCTTTTCGCAAAGATGTTTCTTTTTCATCTTCTTGATTGGCTAAAATTCCTTGTTCAAACTCTGCAATACGTGTTTTTCCATCTCGAATAGATTGCACTCGAAATGATGTTGACAACGCATTTACTGCCTTTGTACCAACCCCATTCAACCCAACCGATTTTTTGAAGGCTTGTGAATCATATTTTCCTCCTGTATTCATCTTAGAAACGGCGTCAACCATCTTTCCAAGCGGAATTCCACGACCATAATCACGAACCGTTACCTCATCTTCGCGCAGATTAATTTCGATTGTTTTCCCTGCACCCATCACAAATTCATCGATACAGTTATCCACAATCTCCTTCAACAAAATATAAATCCCATCATCTTGAGACGAACCATCTCCCAGCTTCCCAATATACATCCCAGGTCGCATACGAATATGTTCGCGCCAATCAAGGGTTTTGATATTGTCTTCCGTATAATTTACTTGTTGATCTAATTCTGACATTTGAGTTGTTGAGTGTTAAACGAGTTTTACAAAAATAAGAAAAAATTTCCTAAAAATATTAAGGTTTATTGTTTTGATTTTGAGCAAAAACGACCTAATTTACCAATATGATAAAATCTAAACTACCCAATGTTTCGACAACCATTTTTTCGGTGATGAGTCAATTGGCAAATGAACATCAAGCGATTAATTTGGCACAAGGCTTTCCTGACTTTAATGCAGATTCTGAATTAATTAGTCGTTTAAATTATTATTCAACACAAAATTACAATCAGTACGCGCCAATGACTGGCGTCGAAAAATTGCGTGTATTACTTTCAGAAAAATATTCTAATCTTTATCAATCTGATTACGATTTTCAGAATGAAATTAACATTACAAGCGGCGCAAGTCAAGCTATTTTTAATGTTATTTCTACATTAATTCATCCAAATGATGAAGTAATTATTTTTGAACCTGCTTACGATTTATATCAACCAGCGGTTGAATTATTTGGAGGAAAAATTGTTCCAATTCTGCTAAAATATCCTGAATATTCAATCGATTTTGAAGAATTGAAGCAAAAAATCAATGATAAAACGAAATTAATTATCGTTAATAATCCGAACAATCCAACAGGAAAAATTTTATCCGAAAATGATTTGAAACAATTTGAACAAATCCTAAAAGATTCGAATTGTTATTTACTTGCAGATGAAGTTTATGAGCATATTACATTTGATGGAAAATCGCATCAAAGTTTCGCAAAATTGAAATCGGTAAAAGACAAAGTGTTTATTATTGGTTCTTTCGGAAAATTATTTCACATTACAGGCTGGAAAATCGGTTACATTTTAGCCGAAAAAGAATTGATGAAAGAGTTTAGAAAATGTCATCAATTTAATACGTTTTCTACTCATACGCCATCACAATATGCAATTGCAGATTATTTAGAAAATCCAGATCATTACTTGCATTTAAATGATTTTTTTCAACAAAAAAGAGATTTATTTGTTAAAGGTTTAGCTTTAACAAATTTTGAAGTTTTACCTTGCGAAGGGACTTATTTTGTAAGTGCAAATTATGCTAAAATAAGTGATTTATCTGATGAAGAATTTGTAAAACAGTTAACCATCAAAAATAAAGTTGCAACTATTCCAATTTCGGCATTTTACCATCATAAAACAGATAACAAAGTCATCCGATTTTGTTTCGCTAAAAAGGATGAAACACTTTTAATGGCTTTAGAAAATTTGAAAAGTTTGTAGAAAAATAAACGAGCTCTATTTCTAAAGCTCGTTTTTACAATTTTATTATTTTACAATTTTTCTTGAAATAACATTATCTCCAGAATAGAAATTAACGATATAAATTCCTTTTGGTAAAGCGGAAATATTTGCCTCTGACTCATCAACCTCTCTAACAAGATTACCTGACATATCAAATATTTTAATTTTTTTGACATCGTTTATTCCTGAAACTTTAACCAATCCATTATCTTGATAAACAGAAATAGTTGATTTATTAAGATCAGAAGTTGATAATTTTTCTTGCGTGACTTTTACATCATCTAAACCAATGTATAAAATATCTGTACATTTATAATGTCTGAATACCAATTGAACATCTTGTCCAGCATATTTTGAAATATCCACATTAACTGTCTTAGCAACATCAAAATATCCAGCATCTAATGTTTCTTCAAAAGCTGCTGTTTCTGTACCAGTAAAAGTTGAATTTGCAGGAATTACATAAACCGCGTAATGTTCTTCAAAAAAACCTTCTTCATTATCTGCAGCAGAAACCTTAAAAGTCAATTCTGTTTTGTTTCCTTCAGGAATTTTAAAAACTGGACTTGTTAATGTATTATCAGGTGTTAAAGCCTCAAAAAACCATGACCAAGACCAAGCAAAAGAACCACTAAAAGAAGGAGTTTCAGCTTCTGCAGCATCTACAAACTCCCAAGTATCTTCGTCTCCATCTAATTCTCCAATCGTCCACAATGCTTGTCTTTCTGGGGTATCAAAGTTTTCTTCAAAAACGACTGTTTGTGCAAAAAGTTGAGGAGTCAAAAATAGACATCCTATAAAGAATAAATTTTTAATCATATGTGTTAATTTTTATAAAAAATAAATCTATAAAAAAAGGTTGATAAAACTAATTTATCAACCTTTTTTTATCAATACTTTGAATTTAATTCATTTTACAACTCATTTTATTATATATTCTTTAAATATTTATGTCACAATTATAAATAGGCTATTCATTTTAATGAAACAAAAAGCTCAATCTTTCGATTGAGCTTTTTATATAGATATAATTTAAATCTTAAACATTAAACAAGAAATGCATAATGTCACCATCTTGTACGATGTATGCTTTTCCTTCTACGTTCAATTTTCCTGCTTCACGACATTTAGATTCAGATCCGTAAGTAATAAAATCTTCAAATTTAATAACCTCTGCACGAATAAATCCTTTCTCGAAATCAGTGTGAATAACTCCTGCCGCTTGTGGTCCTGTAGAACCTTTTCTGATTGTCCAAGCACGAACTTCTTTTACACCTGCTGTGAAATATGTTTCTAAATCTAACAATGTGTAAGCAGAACGAATCAAACGATTAACACCTGGCTCTTCTAATCCTAATTCTTCTAAGAAAATTTGACGCTCATCAAACGTTTCTAATTCATTGATGTCAGCTTCAATTTGTGCCGCTAAAATCAACACTTCTGCGTGTTCATCTTTTACAGCTTCTTTTACTTTTTCTACCCACTCGTTTCCGTCTTTTGCAGCAGATTCATCTACATTACATAAGTACAAAACTGGTTTAGAAGTAATTAATTGTAACGAATCCACAATTTCTTGCTCTTTTTCGTCCAAATCCATTTCACGAACATTTTTCAACTCTTCTAAATGAGCGATTACAGCTGTTAAAACTTCTACAACTTTTTGTTCGTCTTTATTTCCCGCTTTTGCTGCTTTTTTAGATTTATCGATACGTTTTGTAACGGTATCCAAATCTTTCAATTGCAACTCAATATCAATTGTTTCTTTATCACGTAATGGATTAATAGAACCATCAACGTGTGTAATATTTTCGTTTTCGAAACAACGTAAAACGTGAATAATTGCATTACACTCGCGGATATTTCCTAAAAATTGATTTCCTAAACCTTCTCCCTTACTTGCTCCTTTTACCAAACCAGCAATATCTACAATTTCTACAACCGCAGGCACAACGCGCTCTGGATTTACAATTGCTTCTAACTGATTTAGACGAGTATCTGGTACAGAAACTGTTCCTACATTTGGTTCAATTGTACAGAAAGGATAATTCGCCGATTGCGCTTTTGCATTCGACAAACAGTTAAATAAAGTAGATTTACCAACATTAGGCAATCCAACAATTCCACATTTCATATATGTTGTCTCTTTTTTTAATGATTGAATATTAGAAAGATGTTCTAATAATTTTGTGCAAAGATAATGATTTCCATTAAATTTATTTAACCGAAGAAACTCTGTTCAATTTTATGTTTAATACATTTCCAGAATATGATTTCATTTCACCATAAAAACAATCGCAAGTCGCATTATAAGCCAAATCATAATAATTAGAAGTTTTATCAAGATTTATCTTTCTGAATTTGAGTTGAGGAAATTTAAACACAATAGAATCTGTCACATCTTTTTCATAACCATCCTGAAAATCAAATTCTATTTTCAATTTTGATTTATTTCTCGAAACATCCATAATCGCATCACTTTTCGACAAAGGAACTTCTACCACTTTCGATTTATAATCCAAAAAATCTTGTTTCCATTTTCCTTCAATTGTTTTTATGTTATTGGATGCGCAACTTGTGAGAAATAGCAAAAAGATAAATCCTAAAAAATGTTTCATAAGTGTTAATTTTTTATTGAAAATACAATTATTTATTTACATTTACTTAAATACTTATTACAATGAAATTAAAAGCCTTAATCGTAAGTTTTATGATTGCTTTCGCAGGAATCGTAAACGCGCAAACAGCAACAGAAATATTAACTAAAGCTCAAAACCAAGCGAAAGTTGAAAATAAAAATGTCTTTTTAATTTTTCATGCTTCGTGGTGCGGATGGTGTAAAAAGATGGAAAAAAATATGGACGATCCAGCTGTGAAACCATATTTTGATGCGAATTATGTCAAAACATTTATTACTGTACAAGAACGTGCAGAAAAGAAAAATTTAGAAACGCCAGGAGGAGATGCTATCAATGAGAAATTAGGTGGAAAAGATCAAGGTTTACCTTTTTGGGTAATTTTAAATTCGACTGGAAAAGTTCTAGAAGATTCTCGCGTAAATGGAGAAAATCTTGGAGGCCCAGCTTCTGAAGAAGAAGTAAATCATTTGATTACAAAACTTGAAAAAACAACGAAAAACGATAAAGTTGATCCAGAAAAAATCAAAGAAGTTTTTATCTTGAAAAAGAAATAATTCATAAAAAATCCGCTCAATGAGCGGATTTTTTATTGCGTTAAAACATGAAAAGCTTCTTCCAAGTTTTTATATTGTCCTTTAAACTCTTCTATCGGTTGATCTGCCACAATTTTACCTTTATTCAACAAGATTACACGTGAACAAAGCGCTTCTACTTCTTGCATAATATGCGTTGAAAGTATCACCGTTTTTTCTTTTCCAATCTCTTTAATTACTTCTCTAATTTCGATAATCTGATTTGGATCTAAACCATTTGTAGGTTCATCTAAAATCAAAATTTCTGGACTCGAGATAATCGCTTGCGCCAATCCGACACGTTGTTTATATCCTTTTGATAATTGATGAATTTTCTTATGTTTTTCTGGTGATAAACCTACTTTTTCGATGACTTCATCAATTTTAGATTTAGGCACATTTCGAATATTTGTGACAAATTCCAAATACTCTTTTACATACATATCCATGTACAATGGATTATTTTCTTGCAAAAATCCAATCAACTTTTTCGATTCAATTGGTTGCGTCGAAACATTAAAATCATTCACAGAAATTTCACCAGAATCTGCATTAATTGCATTGGTAATACTTTTCATCAAAGTCGATTTCCCTGCTCCATTTGGTCCAAGTAAACCAACAACTTCGCCATTATTTATAGAAAACGAAACTTTGTCTAAAGCCACTTGTTCACCGTATTTTTTTACTAAATCTGTAATGATTATTCCCATTTGATGAAAAATTTTCGATAAAATTAGCAAAAAAGATTTGGATAACTGAAAAATTATTTTTTAGATTTGTAGAACAATTAGAAAAACGAAATGGCAACATTCAATTATTTTAACGCATTCTTTTTTTACTTTTTTGGGTATTATCCAGGAGAGCAGGGACTGCGTTGTCAAAATTGATTGTTAACATTCATAATAAGATAATATAAAGTCCCGCAATTTGTGGGACTTTTTTTGTGGAAAAAAATGAAAGAAAGAGTTGCAATACAAGGTTACATTGGTTCATATCATCACGAAGCTGCCAATAATTATTTAGGAAATGACATCAAAATTGTAGAATGCGACACATTCAAAACTTTAGCAAAGTCACTTGCAAAGGGAAAAGTTGACAAAGCAATCATGGCAATTGAAAACACAATTGCTGGAGCAATTTTACCAAACTATGCGTTGCTAACGAAATACAATTTGAAAGTTGTTGGAGAAATTTATTTATCAATCCAACATCAATTGATGGTCAAAAAAGGACAAATTTTAGAGGACATAAAAGAAGTTCGTTCGCATCAAATGGCCTTATTGCAATGTGATAAGTTCCTTGAAAAACATCCGGCTTGGCGAGTGGTAAATGATATAGATACAGCATTAACCGCAAAAGATATTGTTGAACAAGAGTTGAATGGCGTCGCTGCAATTGCTTCGAGAAAAGCAGCAGAAGTTTATGGATTGGACATTTTAGCGTCAAGCATTCAAACATTTCAGGATAATTTTACTCGCTTTTTTGTATTGCAACGCGAACACAATGATTACGAAGATTTCAACAAAGTTTCGATGCGATTTTCAGTTCCACATAAATCAGGCGCTTTGGTTGATGTATTGAATCAAATTGCGGAATGCAGAATTAACATGGATAAAATTCAATCTGTTCCGATTATTGAAAAACCTTGGGAATACTCTTTTCACATAGATATTACCTTCGAGCAAAAAGAACAATATTATGAATTGCTTGGGAAAATTGCACGAAAATTAACTGATTTAGAAATATTAGGCGAATATAAACCGGGAAAAAAATGATAGCAGAAGCCCAACGATTACAGAGTGTTCAGGAATACTATTTCTCTAAAAAATTACAAGAAATAGCGAACATGAAAACAGATATTCCAATTATTTCACTCGGAATTGGAAGTCCGGATTTACAACCTCATCCGGAAGTGGTAGAGGAATTAATCAAACGTTCACAAAGTGGAATAAATGGTTATCAAAGTTATCGTGGAATTCCGGAAATGCGAGAAGCAATGGCTATTTTTTACAAAAATAAATTTGGAGTAGAAGTCAATGCAGCGACAGAAGTTTTGCCGTTAATGGGTTCTAAAGAAGGAATTATGCACATCTCGATGGCTTTTTTGAATGAAGGAGATAAAGTTTTGATTCCGAATCCTGGTTACCCTACCTATACATCTGTAACAGAACTGGTTCAGGCAGAACCTTTGTTCTATGATTTAAAGGATGAAAACGATTGGCTTCCTGATTTTGAACAATTAGAAAAGCTGGCTGAACAAAAACCAAAAATAATGTGGATAAATTATCCACATATGCCAACCGGAGCAAAAGCACCGAAAGATGTTCTTAGAAAATTAGTCACATTTGCAACTCGTCATAATATTTTAATTGTAAATGATAATCCATACAGTTTCATCTTAAATGATGACCCTACAAGTATATTAGCAATTGAAGGCGCCAAAGAAGTTTGTATCGAACTGAATTCTTTGAGCAAAACATTTAATATTGCAGGTTGGCGAATAGGAATGGTAATAGGAAAAGAACAATTCATTAATTCCATTCTGAAAATAAAATCGAACATGGATTCGGGAATGAATTTTGCCATACAAAAAGCTGCTACGAAAGCACTTTTGGCAGATGATTCTTGGTACAACGAATTAACAAAAGTCTATCTTGAACGAAGAAAAATAATTTGGGAAATAGCAGATATCATAAAAGTGAACTATAATCCGAATGCAGCAGGAATGTTTATTTGGGCAAAACTTCCGGAAGGAAAAGACGATAAAGAGTTTATAGATGATATTTTATACAACAAAAAAATATTTATCACTCCCGGAAGTATATTCGGAAGCAACGGTGAAGGATTTATTCGATTCTCACTTTGCGCAGATGTTGAGAAGTTAATTGAAGTCAAAAAAAGATTAGAAGCATGAAAACAATTTCAATCATCGGATTAGGACTAATCGGAGGTTCGTTTGCTTTAGCTTTAAAAAAAGTTGGTATTGCTGAAAAAATCATCGGTGTTGATAAAAATGTTCAACATCAAATAGAAGCAATCGAATTGGGAATTGTGGATGAAGTTGCCGAATTGGATAAAGCGCTTTCTCAATCGGATTTAGTTGTACTCGCTATTCCTATTAACTCCATTCAGAACGTTTTGCCTGAGATTTTAGATCAAATTAATGATAAAACAATCGTGATGGATATGGGGTCGACAAAAGCGGGCATTTGTAAGAAAGTTTTGAATCATCCCAAAAGAAAGCAATTTGTAGCAACGCACCCCATTGCAGGAACTGAAAACTCTGGTCCGAAAGCCGCTTTTCCTGAGTTGTTCTTAAACAAAGTGGCCATTTTATGTGATGTTGAGGAAAGCGAAAAAGAAGCCGTAAAAAAAGTGAGAAAGATGTATCAGTCACTTTGGATGAATGTCAAAACAATGACTTCAGAGGCTCATGATGCTCATATTGCGTATGTTTCTCACCTTTCTCATATTACATCTTTTGCTTTAGGACAAACGGTTTTAGAGGAAGAAAAAAATGAAGAAGCTATTTTTGATATGGCTGGTTCCGGTTTCGAATCGACAGTGCGTTTAGCAAAAAGTTCACCGGAGATGTGGACGCCTATCCTGATTCAAAACCGTGAAAATTTACTCGATGCGATTGATGCTTATCAAACACAAATTTCCAAAATCAGGAAAATGATTGAAGAAAAAAATACGGAAGACATTCATCAATATCTAAAAAATACAAACGACATACGTCGAATATTAAATAAATAAGTAATAAATAATTTACTCTCAAATAAAATAAATATTAAACCTTAAATTTGTAAGCGTTATGGAAAATAATAACTGGATTAAAGAATACGATAAACCAATGATCATCGCTGGACCTTGTAGTGCAGAAAGTGAAAAACAAATGATGACAATTGCCGAAGATTTGGACAAAGATTATGTGCAGGTATTTCGTGCAGGTATTTGGAAACCTCGTACAAAACCAAATTGTTTTGAAGGAGTTGGAGCAATCGGATTAAACTGGTTGAAAAAAGTAAAAGACGAATTCGGAATGAAAATTGCGACTGAAATTGCCAATGCAAATCATGCAAAATTAGCATTGGAATATGATGTTGACGTTCTATGGATTGGAGCTCGTTCTACAGTAAACCCTTTTACAGTACAGGAAATTGCAGAAGCTCTACGCGGTACAGACAAAACTGTTTTGGTTAAAAACCCTGTAAATCCAGATTTAGATTTATGGATTGGTGCTTTGGAACGTTTAGAAGGTCAAGGAATTAAAAATTTAGGTGCTATTCACCGTGGTTTCTCAACCTACAAAAAAACAAAATACCGTAATAATCCACAATGGCAAATCGCTTTAGATTTCAAAAATAAATTGCCTAATGTTCCTATTATTTGTGACCCGTCACATATTTGTGGTAACAGAACCGGTTTATTTGATGTCGCGCAGCAAGCCTTCAACTTCGAGTACAATGGATTAATGATTGAAACTCATAACAATCCTGACGAAGCATGGTCCGATGCAGCTCAACAAATTACACCGGCACGTTTATTGGAAATTTTGAAAGATTTAGAAATTCGTGTTTCTGATGATCCAGATGCAATTTACAAAACTGGAATTCAAAATTTACGTCATCAAATTGATGAATTAGATAATTCTATTTTAGATGCAATTGCTCAACGTATGAAAGTTGCAAACTCTATTGGAGAATTGAAAAAAGAACATAATGTGGCAGTTTTTCAGCCAGATCGTTGGAAACAAATCAAAGATAATTCTGTAAAAGCAGGAGTTTCTTTAGGTTTATCTGAGGATTTTGTTGACAAATTATTGCAAGCAATTCACCAAGAATCTGTTGCGCAACAAAACCAAATTATGGTAAAAAAAGAAGAAAAAATTTAAACAATATTGAAAGGAATTGTCATAAAATCTACTGGTAGTTGGTATCATCTTCTTACGGAAGATGGTACAACTTATCAGGCAAGAATTAGAGGGAAATTTAGAATAGCCAATATCAAACATACCAACCCAATTGCTGTTGGAGACGAGGTTGAGTTTGAGATTGACAAAGATGATATTGCAGTCATTACAAAAATTCATAATCGCAAAAATTATATCATTCGAAAATCTGTTAATCTATCCAAAAAAACGCACATTATTGCATCTAACATTGACGTTGCTTTTTTGGTTGTAACGCTTTCTAATCCCAAAACTTCGTTTGGTTTTATTGACCGTTTTTTGATTACTGCTGAGGCTTATCATATTCCAGTTGTGATTTTATTCAACAAAATGGATTCGTACACGGAAGATGAAATGGCTGAGTTAGAAATTTATAAATCAATTTACAATTCTATCGGTTACGAAAGTCTTGATATTTCTGCTGAAACAGGACTAAATTTAGACCTTGTAAAAGATCGAATGAAAGATAAAGTGAGTTTGGTTTCGGGACATTCTGGAGTTGGAAAATCAACGTTATTGAATACTTTAAATCCTGATTTAAACCTAAAAACGCACGAAGTTTCTGATTTTAATAGCAAAGGACAACATACCACAACTTTTGCACAGATGTACGAATGGCCTTTTGGAGGTTTCATTATCGATACGCCTGGAATTAAGGAATTTGGTTTGGTTCATATCGACAAAACCGAATTACAAGGTTATTTTCCTGAAATTTTAGAATTGAAACACAATTGTAAATTTGATAATTGTATTCATGTTAACGAGCCAAAATGTGCTGTGCGTGATGCAGTAGAAAATGGAGAAATCGCAGTTTCTCGCTACGAAAATTATCTCACTTTTTTAGAAGAAGATATTTATACCGAAAAATAATAAAAAAGCCGTTTCTTATGAAATGGCTTTTTTATTTTCTCAAATTACGGTTTCACGTAAAAATAATTCAATTTCTAATTTTATTTTTGTTAAAATTAATTGAATGAGCAATTTATCCGTACAAATCGCTTTAGATTTTGTGGAATGTACAAAGGAGCAAAAAGAAAGATTTTTGTTGCATTTAGAAGATTTAAATTGGAAACCATTAAATCCAAATAAATTGTGGATTGCTGAATTTGATAATTCTGAAAATAAAGAAAATAAACTAAAAAATATAGAACAAGAAATCATCAAAGCAAAAGAAATATCAAAGCTCTATGAGTTAGATTATGCGATAATTGCAGATGAGGAAATCTATTTTAACCAACTAACTTAAACATTAAGCGATTGCTTTCTAAACTTAAATTACAACAAGCGTTATTGCACATTTAATAGATGGGTTTTAACGCTTTTTTATTTGTTAATAATTTCTTAAATTCAAATCGATTTTAAATCAATAAAACTAGAATTATGCGAGTAATTTTACAGCGTGTGCAACATGCTTCTGTAAAGGTAGATGGAGAAATAACTGGGAAAATAGAAAATGGAATTTTAGCTTTGGTTGGCTTTGAGCCTGATGATACAAGGGAAGATTTTGAATGGATTTCGAAAAAAATAATTCAACTCAGAATTTTCAATGATGAAAATGATGTGATGAATTTGGATGTACAACAAACTGATGGAGATATTTTGGTTGTTTCTCAGTTTACGTTACATGCGTCAACGAAAAAAGGAAATCGTCCGTCATATATCAAAGCGTCGAAACCAGATCTAGCAAACGAACAATATGAAACATTTTTGAACGTTTTAGAGTCAAATTTCAAACCTGTGCAAAGAGGAATTTTTGGTGCAGATATGAAAGTCGAATTGTTGAATGATGGTCCAGTAACCATTTTTATCGATTCAAAGAATAAAGAATAACTTGATTAATATTGATATTGAATGAAACAAACTCTACTTTTTTCAACTTTTTTGATTAGTTCATTTTCTTTTGCGCAAAACTATGCGGTCGATCAAATTCCAGCCGATTTGATAAAAGATGCTTATGCTGTTGTGCGAAAAAATGAAGAAAAAATAGAACTTCTAAAAGTTGATGAATTAAAATACACGGAAGACGTTGTCGTAACGGTTTTGAGTAAAGCGGGCGATAATTATGTTGGTGCGCAAGCGAATTATGATCCAAACACGAAAATTGACTTATTCGAGGCAACTTTGTATGATGTAAACGGAAAGGAAATTAAAAAATTCAAAACCAAAGATTTTGGTGACCAAAGCCATGTAAGTAGTGGACAAATGTACACGGATGATCGCATCAAATATTTGAATTATACTCCAACAAATTATCCTTATACAATTCAGTATAAAATTTCTGTAACAAGCAAAAATACCATTGGAATTCCAAGGTGGTTTCCAATTAAGGCACAAAACTTATCGATTGAAAAATCTACTTATACTTTTATAAATAAAACAAATTCTATTATTCGTTTAAAAGAAAATAATTTTAACGGATTTAACATTCAAAAAACAGGAGATAACAATAATTTAAACTATACATTTAATCATATTCCTGCTTTTAATGAAGAAGATCAAATGGTTTCTTTGCGAAAAATTTTTCCACATGCAATTTTAGCATCAAATCAAATTAGTATTGATGGTGTTAAAGGAGATTTTGATAATTGGAATGATTATGGAAAATGGTTATTCAACAACTTAGTTGTAGGAAAACAAGATTTTACTCCTACTCAAAAATTAGCGTTCCAAAATATGGTAAAAGATGCAAAATCTGACGAAGAAAAAGTTCAGATTTTGTACAAACATTTGCAAAATAAAGTTCGATATATTGGCGTACAACTAGGAATTGGTGGACTTTCTCCTTTTCCCGCTTCTTATGTCGAAAGCAAAAGTTATGGTGATTGTAAAGCATTAACTAATTATACTATGTCAATGTTAGATGCTGTTGGTATTAAATCATATTACACTGAAGTACATTCAGGTCGGTCTCCTCAAGATATGACTGAAGATATGATGTATTTACAAGGTGATCACGTTATCTTGTATGTTCCTTTAAAAGGAAAAGATATTTGGTTAGAAACAACAAGCCAAACAACCCCATTCAATTATTTAGGTAATTTTACTGCAAATAGAAAAGTAATAATTGTTGATGAAAAAGGTGGAAAAATTATTCCTTCGCAACAATTCAAAACTGAAGATAATCAATTATTCGTCAATGGAAATGCAACACTTTTAGCAGATGGAACATTAAATTTTAATTTTTCTGAAACTTCAAAAGGATTGATTTACGAGAATTTTGCAAGATTTAATCAATTAAGCGAGAAAGATCTTGATGTTCGTCTAAAAAATCGTTTTTCTTATTTGCAAGGAATATCATTCAAAAAGAAAGAATTCAATAATGATTGGAAAAATGCTGTTTTTACTTCAAATTTCGAGTTTTCAGCACCAAATTATGCTAAAATACAAGGAAATAATATCATTCTGAATATTATTCCAGTGAATAAAGAAGAGACCTCTGTCAAAAAAATGAAAGATAGAAAGTTTGATTTCAACATCGAGACAGGATATGTTGACGAAGTTTTCTATACATTGACGCTTCCTTCTGGCTATAAATTGCCACAAAAATTTGATGCAATTACCGTGAAATCTGCTTTTGGAGAATATCAATTAGAAATTAATCCGAAAGAAAATAATACATTCGAAATCAAACGAATTTACAAACAATTTTCTGGAACTTTTTCAAAAGAAAAATACAACGAATATGTCGAATTTCGTAGACAAATAGCGGGATATGACAATACAAAACTACTTTTAGAAAAACTATAATACTAATATGAAAACACTATTTACAATTGTTGCGACAGTTGCAACTGTTTCGAGTTTTGCACAAGATGTAAAATTTGGAAAACTCTCAAAACAAGATTTCGAGAAAACAAAAAGTACAATTCAAGCTGATGCTCCTGCTGAAGTTTTATATGCTGATGGAAATTATAAAGTTAGTTTTAATACCAATCAAGGAGGTATTGAGCAAACAAAGAAAGTTTTTTATAGGATAATTGTTTTTGATAAAGATAAAACACCAGATGATGTTTTGAAAGTTGAAATTCCATTACGAAAAAACTCAGGGTCTGATCAAGATAAATTAATT
Organism: Empedobacter falsenii; assembly: GCF_013488205.1. NCBI lineage: Bacteria > Pseudomonadati > Bacteroidota > Flavobacteriia > Flavobacteriales > Weeksellaceae > Empedobacter > Empedobacter falsenii. The sequence continues at coordinate 156,921 of NZ_CP040908.1, forward strand.
ACCTTAAAAGCGGTTACCTACAACCTTGAAAATGGGAAAATTATTGAACAAAAAGTCGAGAAAAAAGATATTTTCTTAGATAAAGTTCATCGTTTTATGGATAAACAAACGTTTACTTTTTCTAATGTAAAAAATGGATCAATCTTAGAATATACATACGAAATTATTTCTCCATTTTACGGAAATACTGATACGTGGTATTTTCAACAATCTATTCCTGTAGTTGCGAGTAATTTTACGATGCAAAATCAAGAATATTTTAATTATCAACAAGATTTGAGAGGTGGTTTTGCTCCGAAATTAACAAAAAATACGAAGAAAGAAACTTTTACTGCAAAACAAGGGGGCTTTAATGTCAATGAATTTCATCATACAAAAATGTCTATGTCTTCTCATGAATTAACTATCAATACTCAAACCTATTCATTAACTAATTTACCTTCCTATTCTCGTGAAGCTTATGTACTTAATCCGAGAAATATGTTAGCAAGTGTTCAATTTGAGTTAGCTTCTTTTGTTGCTCCTGGTAGTACTTCAGAAAATTTTTCTACAACATGGGAACGTATTGGAAAAGATTTGATGGATCATGAAGAGTTTGGTCGACAATTAAATGGAAATAACTTTTTAGATGAAACTGTAAATACTACAATTGCTGGAAAATCTACAAATATTGAAAAAGCTCAAGCAATTTTCGATTACGTAAAAAATAATATGGCTTGGAATGATTATTTAGGTCAATATACAGATAAAGGAATTCGAAAAGCATTTAACGAAAAATCAGGAAATTCAGCAGATATTAATCTTATGCTTACAGCTATGTTACGTAAAGCTGGATTAGACGCAAATCCAATTGTTTTGAGTACGTTGAAAAATGGTTTAATCAATTATTCGTTTCCTTCTCGTAGTAAATTGAATTATGTGATTGTTGGAACAACAATAGATAATGAGTTTTATTTAATGGATGCAACTGATAAAAATGCTCAAATCAATTTATTACCTATTCGAGCAATTAACGATCGTGGATTTATGGTAAATGACAAAGGAATCAAAGAAGTTCCTCTTCGTAATTCGGTGATGACCAATGATAAAATATCAATTACAGCTGATTTAAAAGCAGACGGAAAATTAACTGGAACTTTTTCTAATGTTCGTGATAATTATTTTTATATGTTTGACAAAAGTGAAATTGCAGATGATCCAAAAGCGTTCGAAAAAGAATTTGTAGAAGATTATAATTTTGAAATTTCTGATTTTAAAACACAAGATAACAAACAAAATGTAATTCGTCATCAATTCAAATTTGATGATATTAAAGTAGATGTGGCTGGAAATAAAATATTATTCAATCCATTTTTATTTGTTGCGAATACAAAACATAATTTAAATCTAGATCAACGTAATTATAACATTGAATTTGGAGCACCAACTACGAATACAAATACAGTTAAAATTAAGATTCCAGAAGGTTACAAAGTAGAATCTTTGCCTACAGAAAAGCAATTTACAATGCCCGATCAAGCTGGTGGTTATGCATATAAAGTAATTGAGAAAGATGGTTTTATTGTCGCTCAAGCTCAAAAAGTCATTCCATATAGTATTTTGCCTGCTCAATACTACAAACCATTGAAAGAATTTTTAACAAATATTATTAATGCAGAAAGTCAGCAAGTGATTTTGGTAAAACAATAAAAAATATTCTAAACTTCGAATAAAGCCAACTCCAAATACGAGTTGGCTTTTTATTTTTGTACCTTTAACTTTTAAAATTTAAAATAAGATGAGCCTTAAACAAGCACAAACAGACGTTGATAATTGGATCAAAGAACATGGTGTTCGTTATTTTAACGAGTTAACAAATATGGCACAATTAACTGAAGAAGTAGGAGAAGTTGCACGTATTATTGCACGTCGTTACGGTGAACAATCGGAGAAAGAATCAGACAAAAACAAAGATCTTGGCGAAGAATTGGCAGATGTTATTTTTGTAGCACTTTGTTTGGCAAATCAAACAGGTGTTGATTTAGAATCAGCTTTTTACAAAAAAATAGATTACAAAACAAAACGTGACCACGATCGTCATCAAAATAATGATAAATTAAAATAAATATGATTGAAATTTCTGCTCTAAAATCTCCGATAAATAATCAATTAGCCATCACAGGTTCTAAAAGCGAAAGCAATCGTTTGTTGTTATTAAGTCAATTATTTGAGAATGTTTTGACATTAGAAAATGTTTCAAATTCAGAAGATTCTCAATTAATGCAAAAAGCGTTAGCAAATAAAACTGATTTAGTTGATATTCACCATGCGGGAACTGCTATGCGATTTTTAACAGCTTATTTTTCTATTCAAGATGGACGAAAAATAACGTTAACAGGCTCTGAAAGAATGAAACAACGACCAATAAAAGTTTTGGTTGACGCCTTGAATGAGTTGGGTGCAGAAATTTCGTATCAAGAAAATGAAGGTTATCCACCTTTATCAATTGTTGGAAAAAAGATTACCAAAGATTCTATTACAATTCCTTCTAACATTAGTTCTCAATATATCTCAGCTTTATGTTTGATCGGAACAAAATTAGAAAATGGATTAACGATTAATTTGGACGGAAAAATTATTTCTGTTCCTTATATCCAAATGACAATTCAGTTGTTGAATAAAGTCGGAATTAATGCAATTTTCGAAGGAAATACAATCAAAATTCCTTTTACTGAAAACATCAAAGCTCAAACTTTACAAGTAGAATCAGATTGGAGTTCGGCTTCATACTATTATAGTTTGATTGCTTTATCACAAAATTCAGAAGTGAAGATTTCTACTTATTTCGAAGATTCTTTACAAGGAGATTCAGCTTTACAACATATTTATGCAGAAAATTTTGGTGTAATTTCAACTTTTGAAAATGGAGTTTTAACATTGAAAAATGACGAAAATTTCTCACCTAAATCTATCATTGAATTAAATTTAATCAACACTCCTGATATTGCGCAAACTATTTCGGCAACCTGTGTGGGATTGAAAGCAAAATGTCATTTAACTGGTTTAGAAACACTAAAAATTAAGGAAACCGATCGTTTGGTTGCACTTAAAAATGAGTTAGAAAAATTTGGAGCAATTATTACAATTACAAACGATTCTTTAACAATTGAGGGGTATAATAATTATACAGAAACGCCAACTTTAGCGACTTACAATGATCATAGAATGGCAATGTGTATGGCGCCTCTGGCTCAAATTTACCCAATTCGAATTGAGAATGAAATGGTTGTAGAAAAATCATATCCAATATTTTGGGAAGATTGGAAAAAACTTGGTTTTGAAATTAAATCTGTATAACAATTAAAAAGCCTCACAATAGTTATTGAAAGGCTTTTAAATCTATCAACTATTAACTACCTGTGAGTAGTTATTACCTTATGCAATATTGCGAAACTAAGATGATTTCCTTTAAGATAAATACAGGGATTTGTTCGTTAAGAATTCAAAAATATTAAGATGGTTAAAGCAGCTATTATAATTAAAATAGAAACGATAACGACGTCTTTATAATTGATTGTTTTCGATCCAAATCCAACTTTCTTTGATTTACTTATCTTTTTAGATTGCATCAGAAGGATTTTTTAGTTGATACAAATATAGATTATAAATTTAATTGATTAAGAAGTTTATAATTAAATAATTGTAAAAATTACAATATAATTATAAGGTAAATTATGACAAACAAAAAACCTCAAGTGATTCACTTGAGGTTTTTTGTTTATTTTTCTGCTTCTATAGTATTATTTAAGCTATTCTTTTGATTTTTTTGACGCTCTTTTTCTTCGTCAGATAATTTATCTTCAAGATTCTTTTTCACATCATTCAGCATATCTTTGAATTTTTCGGGCTGCATCATATAATATTTGTAGCTCTCAGAAAATTGATGAAACGTGATATCATAACTTTTCATAATATCTACGGCATCTTTTGCTAAATCTATACTTTGATCTTGGTTTTGAGTAGGAAACATCTGTAGACCTTGTTGACTAATGTATAAATCTGTAAGAATATCAATCATTTCAGATTGATTGATGAGATCTTTTGGTTTGTCGTAATTTTTTGGTGCGCAACTAAAAATACTCAAAAAAATCAGTGATAAAAAGATTATGTTTTTCATAATTTACCAAATATTTTTCTTAATCGTAACGAAATTACACCAAAAACGGCTTCTCCAATAATATCAGAACTAATTTTTGATTCGCCTAAAGTTCTGTCTGTAAAAATAATAGGAACTTCTTTTAGCTTAAATTTCTTAATCCACGTTTTATACTTCATTTCAATCTGAAAACCATAACCTTTGAATTGTATTTTATCCAAATCCAAAGATTTCAACACGTTTGCTTTATAACCAACAAAACCTGCTGTAGCGTCATGTACAGGTAATCGCGTGATGATGCTCACATATTTCGACGCAAAATATGACAATAAAACTCTGTTCATTGGCCAATTCACAACATTTACACCGTTAGAATAGCGTGAGCCAATTGCTAAATCGGCACCATCTGCTAAGGCTTGGTATAAGCGAGGTAAATCATTTGGATTGTGTGAAAAATCGGCATCCATTTCGAAAATATATTCGTAATTATTTGCCAAAGCCCATTTAAATCCATGTACATAAGCGCGTCCTAAACCATCTTTTGTGGTACGAATTTCTAAATGCAAACGTCCATTAAATTCAGGAATCAAACGTTTTACAATATCATTCGTTCCATCTGGAGAACTGTCGTCAACAATAAGCACATCAAATGCTCCGTCAACAGCCAAAGCTGCACGAATAATGGCTTCTATGTTTTCTTTTTCGTTGTAGGTCGGGATAATAACTAATTTGTCCGACATAAATATTATTTTGTGGGCATAAAGATAGTTATAAGATTGTTAGTCTTTTGTATTTTTGAAAAAATTATGAAAACAAACGATTTAATCTCGATAGGAAAAAATACACTTGGCAATGACACTGTTCTTATTGCTTTGACGGTGTGTTTGTTATTGGTTTGTGCAGCAAAATACTTGTTTGCGAAAAATTTCAAAACGCTAGATAATAAAACCGAATACATGAGTTTTACGGATGATAATACGACGTTATTTAGTTTTATTGTTAATGGTGTGACGGTTTTGCTGATAAGTTTGTTGTTGGTTTCGTATTTTGATATTACATATAATCATATTCCAAATTTTAAGTTTTATTATCTTTCACGTGTCGGAATTACCTTTGGTGTAATTAGTTTGATAATGCTTTTTAGGTTGATGATTGAGGTAATTTTTTATCGTGTTTTCTACGAATCTAGTTCTGTTTCATATTTTATGAAAAGTTCGAGTTTTGTCAATGCAAAAAATGTTTTACTCTTACTTATTATTTGTTTTTTGTTTTTTTACACACAAATTAACAAAGATTACTTGATGGTGATTGGCTTTATTTTGTTGTTTTTGAATAGAATATTCGAAATTTATCATATATACGCAAAACAAATAAGTGACAATAAATCAGTTTGGTATTATAATATTTTGTACCTTTGCACCCTAGAAATTTTACCTATAATGGTATTAGCAAAACTATTAATTGTAGGTAAAGTAATCTAAAATTACTATGAAAGTTAAATCAATATTAGTATCTCAACCTAAGCCTCAGGCAGAAAACTCGCCATACTACGAGATTGAAAAAAGAAATAAAATCAAAATTGATTTTAGACCATTTATCCAAGTTGTCGGAATAGACGCTAAAGAAGTAAGACAACAAAAAATTGACTTTAGCAAAGTGACTGCTGTAATTTTTACAAGTAGAAACGCTATTGATCATTTTTTCCGTTTAGCAGAAGAAATGCGCTTTACTGTTCCTGACTCTATGAAATATTTTTGCGAATCAGAAGCAATTGCATTCTATTTACAGAAATACATTGTTTACAGAAAACGTAAAATTTATATTGGAGAAAAAGTTTTTGCGGATATGGTGCCTTTATTTAAAAAGCACAAAGACGAAAACTTTTTATTACCAGCATCTGATGTTTTAAAACCAAATGTTCCTACTTTACTAGATAGTTTAGGATTAACTTGGCAAAAAGCAACTTTGTTTAGAACTGTTTCGAGTGATTTATCTGATTTGTCTGATGTAAAATACGATATTTTAGTATTTTTTACACCTTCAGGAATCAAATCATTATTCGAAAATTTCCCAGATTTCGTGCAAGAAAATACAAGAATTGCCGTTTTCGGAAAATCGACAGTAGATCAAGCAAAAGAGATGGGATTACGTGTAGACATTGAGGTGCCAACACCACAAACGCCTTCAATGACAATGGCGTTAGATAAATACGTGAAAGAAGCAAATAAATCAAAATAATATTCGCTTTACCCTTCTCTCTAATTAAAAAATTTATGTAAATTAAAGAGATGGAAAAAAGATGGGAAATAAAAGAACAGCCCAATACTGAAGTTGTTAAGGATTTAAGAGAATCGCTTAACATTTCTGAGGTGCTTGCTATTTTATTAGCCCAACGTGGAATTACGAATTTTGCGCAAGCCAAATCGTATTTTAATCCATCCTTAGACGAATTGCATGATCCTTTTTTGATGAAAGGAATGTGTGATGCGGTTTCACGTATCAAAAATGCAATTGATGACGAAGAAAATATCTTAATATTTGGAGACTACGATGTAGATGGAACAACAGCCGTAACTTTGTTTTACGAATTTCTGACTTCTATCTACTCGAAAGTCTTTTTTTATATTCCTGACCGAAATAACGAAGGTTATGGAATTTCTCAACAAAGTATAGAATTCGCTGTACAAAATAATATTTCACTTGTAATTGCTTTAGATTGTGGAATTAAAGCGCACGAAGAAATAAAATATGCCCAATCAAAAGGCATCGATTATATTATTTGTGATCACCATTTACCAGATCGTTCTGTGCCTAAAGCGTACGCTGTTTTAGATCCAAAACAAAAAGGTTGTCGTTATCCTTACAAAGATTTGAGCGGTTGTGGCGTTGGGTTTAAATTGGTGCAAGCTTATACAGAGAAATTCAATCTTCCAAAAGAAAATCTTTTACCACTTTTAGATTTAGTTGCAGTAAGTATTGCGGCTGATATTGTTCCGATTACAGGAGAAAATCGTGTGCTGGCTTATGCTGGCTTGAAACGATTAAATTCAGATCCTCGTTTGGCTTTTCAGCAATTAATTCCGACTAATATTAAAAATAATGTCAATATTTCGAATGTTGTTTTTTCTATTGCACCAAAAATTAATGCTGCAGGTCGTATAAAACATGGTTCGGAAGCGGTTCGTTTTATGTTGAGTACTGATGAAGAGGATTGTCGTAAATATTTGAATGATATTAATTCATTAAATAACGAGCGCAAAACCTTGGATCTTGATATGACGCATGATGCACTTTTTCAATTGGATCAAATCAATACCAAAGAAAAATATTCGACCATTGTTTACGATGCGTCTTGGAATAAAGGTGTAATCGGAATTGTAGCTTCTCGTTTGGTCGATTTGTATTATAAACCAACTATTGTTTGTACGAAGAATAATGAAGGTGAAATTGTAGGTTCGGCTCGCTCTATTCAAGAGTTCGATATACATTCGGCAATCGAAAAAAACAAAGATTTGTTAACACAGTTTGGTGGACATATGGCTGCTGCTGGTTTAGCAATGAAAGAAGAAAATTTTGAAGAATTCAAGATTAGATTCGATCAAACAGTGAAAGAAATGTCGAATGGAAAACATTTTACGCCATCAATTTTGATCGATAAAGAAATTTCTTTTAATGATATGACGCGTTCTTTCTTGGAATCGGTGATGCGAATGGCGCCTTTTGGACCAGATAATATGAATCCTGTTTTTATTTCGAAGGATTTATTAGCAACAGATTTCCGATTAGTTGGTAAAGAACATGCGCGTTTATACGTACATCAGCGCGATACACGTATTACGTTTCCTGCAATTGGCTTCAAATTAGGAAAATTTGGACCAAAATTAGAGAAAGGACAATCATTTGATATGGTGTACACAATCGGAATGAATTATTGGCAAGGAAAAGGAACTTGGCAATTGAATATAAAAGATATTCGTTTCAACGATTAATGATTTCCTTCTACAATCAAAACCATTTCACCTTTCAAATTTCTTTTTTCGGCTATTTCGGCTAATTCAGTTAATGTTCCGCGTAAAGTTTCTTCGAATTTTTTCGAGATTTCACGTGATAAACTTGCTTTGCGTTCAGTTCCAAAAGCTTCGGCTAAATCTTTTAAAGTACGTCCAATTTTATGTGGAGATTCGTAGAAAATCATCGTTTTCTTTTCTTCTAACAATGAATCTAATTTAGATTTTCTTCCTTTTTTTACAGGTAAAAATCCAACAAAAGTGAATTCGTTATTTGGTAATCCAGAAACAACTAATGCAGGAACAAAAGCGGTTGCGCCTGGTAAACATTCGATTACAATATTATTTGCCACACATTCTTTGGCTAACAAATAACCTGGGTCAGAAATACCTGGAGTTCCGGCATCTGTAATAATTGAAATGATTTGTCCATCTTTTAACTGACGAATAATATCCTCAGTTGCTTGATGCTCATTGTGCATATGATAGCTACGCATTGGAGTAGAAATTTCGAAATGTTTCAGTAAAATACCACTATTTCGCGTGTCTTCTGCCAAAATAACATCTGATTCTTTTAGCACATCAACCGCTCTAAATGTCATATCTCCCAAATTTCCGATTGGCGTCGGAACCAAATATAATTTTCCACTCATGCGACAAAGTTACAAAGTAATTTCAAAAGAAAAAGCCAGCAAATTAGCTGGCTTCATATATTATTTCAAAATATCTGCTAAATCTGCAATATCTTCAGCCGAAACTTTGTCTAAAATTTTGTCTAAATCTGTTCTTGGAATATCTAATTTAGAATCGATAACCAATACATTTCGCAAACCGTTAATTCCAAAAATCATTTTCTTAACTCGTCCGCCATCTTCTTGTAATGAAATGTTCAAACGGCTATCTTTCGCTTTGAATTTTACTAAGTTTTCGTATTTTTCACCACGCATAGACGATTGCAAATCGTTCATGATTCTTTTTTGTTTTCCTTGTCCAGCATCTGAAACAACAAAAACTTTAGCCGATTTTAAATAATTAAATAAATCTGTTCCGCCAGCTTTTCCAGCTAATTTCAACGCAAAAGAAGGTAAAGGAATTACAGTAGATTGATTGTGATATTTTGTGTAGAATTCTTGCATATTTTTTGTTGTACCGCAAGATTGCAATGTTAACAATACTGCTATAAAAGATAAACCGATTATTTTTTTCATTGTTGTTGTGTTTATAAATTAGAGAAAGAATAACAACTCTCGTACCGAAAATTATTAATTTTTAGGATTGTTGAATTTTTAGGTAAGAAAAAATTATTTCCAATATTGAAGAATCATCTAAACCAATCATTTGTTCTAATTCAGAAATCGAAGCATGTTCGATAAATTCGTCTGGATATCCATTAATTGTGATATTCCCTTTGTAATGAATAGAATTTAAAAATTCTAAAATTCCACTTCCAAAACCTCCTTTTTTTATTCCATCTTCAAAAGTTAGAATGGTAGAATATTTTAGTGAAATAGCTTTTAAGCGAGATTCATCCAAAGGTTTGATGAATGGAAAATCAATCAAAGCAACTTTTTCTTGAAGATTATTTTGGATGATAATTTCCTCAATTCGAGAACTAATTAATCCAGTTGAAAGAATCGCTAATTTATTTCCTTCAAAAATAATTTCAGATTGACCGATTTCTATTTTTTCGACTTTAGAATCACTTATTTGGATATTATTTTTTGGATAACGAATCGCAAAAGGTTGAGTTGTAAACTGCGCTGTGTACAATAAATTTTTGAAATCTTTTTCGTTTCGAGGCGAAGACACAATCATATTCGGAATTTCGCGCAAATACGCAATATCAAAATAACCATGATGCGTTGCGCCATCTGTACCAACGAATCCTGCACGATCAATACAAAATACAACAGGCAGATTCTGTAACGCTACATCGTGAATGACTTGGTCGTACGCACGTTGTAAAAATGTCGAATAAATCACACAATACGGAATGGTATTTTGCGTCGCCAAACCAGCTGCAAACGTCACCGCATGTTGCTCAGCAATTCCGACATCAAAAACACGTTCAGGAAAATCTTGATGACATTTTACCAAATTACTTCCTGTTAACATCGCAGGTGTTATTGCAACGATTTGTGAATTTTCTTCAAGTAATTGATGCATGGTTTCACCAAAAACATCTTGATACGATTTTTCTTTTTTCTTCGATTTTATTTCGCCCGTTTCTTTATCAAACAAACCTGGAGCATGCCATTTTACTTGATCGATTTCGGCTTGTTCGTAACCTTTTCCTTTTATTGTTTTGATGTGTAAAACTTTCGGACCTTTGATTGAATCAGTTTTATTGAAAGCATTCAATAATTCATCAAAATTGTGTCCATCAATTGTTCCAATAAAATTTAAACCGAAATTGGTAAAGATATTTTCGGATTGATTTTCTAATGATTTAAAATGTTTTTTCAAACCACCAACCGAAGGATCAATTCCGATATCATTATCATTCAAAATCACTAAAACATCCAAATCTGTCGATCCAAGATGATTTAATGCTTCTAAACTCATTCCAGAAGTAATCGATGCATCACCAATAATTGCAATGTGTTTTCTATTGATTTGATTAATTTTATCCGCAGTTGCCATCCCAACAATTGCTGAAATAGAGGTAGAAGAATGTCCCGTTCCAAATGTATCAAACTCACTTTCTATACGTGTAGGAAAACCGGAAATACCATCTTTTTGACGAAGTGAATCGAAAATTTTTTGACGACCTGTCAAAATTTTATGTGGATAACATTGATGACCTACATCCCAAATTAACAAATCCTTAGGTGTATTGTAGTGATAATGTAATGCAATCGTTAATTCAATCACACCCAAACTAGCACCTAAATGTCCTGGTTTTACACTCAAAGTATCCAAAATAAACTCGCGCATCTCGTGAGCTAAAGCAGTTAATTGAGACGCTTCAAAAGTCCTAAGTTCCTTAGGATGATTGATTTTTGAAAGTAGATTATCCATTATTCTTTTACAAAATTACATTTTTCTGAGGAATTTTCCGTACCTTTGCATGTTACAAAATTTAATGTAACATGTTCCAAATAGGAAAAACCCTTGTATCTGAAGAACTACTAAATAAAGATTTTGTTTGTAATCTGAACAAATGTAAAGGGATTTGTTGTGTAGAAGGTGACGCAGGAGCGCCTTTGAATGATGACGAACTAACTGTATTAGACGATATTTATGAAGATGTAAAACCTTATTTGCGTCCCGAAGGAATTGCGGTGATTGAGCAAGAAGGTAAGTACACAATGGATACTGATGGCGATTGGGTAACTCCATTAGTCAATAATCGCGAATGTGCTTATTTAGTTTTCGAAGAAAATGGTTTTTCAAAATGTGGAATTGAAAAAGCATACGAAGACGGAAAAGTCGATTACAAAAAACCGATTTCTTGTCATTTGTATCCAGTTCGTGTTAAGGAATATTCAAATTTCACTTCTGTTAACTATGATGTATGGGATATCTGCTCGGATGCTTGTACCTTAGGAAAAGAATTGAAAGTGAATGTTGCAACATTTGCAAAAGATTCGTTAGTCCGAAAATTTGGACAAGAATGGTACGATGAATTAATGGCCATTCAACAAGAATTAAACAACCAAAAAAAGTAAAAAAAATTATTATGTCAATAACAAGAGCAAGAAGATCTACTGACGCTATTGAAAGATTATATATCTCTATGCGTCATTTATTTCATAGAGGAGTGTACCGTCCATCTGGTGCACCTGGAAAAATATTAAGAAATTTATTATTCGAAATTAATCCAGAAATCTACGGATCAATGACAGATCCAAACAAAGTAGAATTAAGTGGATTAATGTATGTTTTAGATCGTTTACCAGAAGGAATCGTAGAAACGCCTTATGTGTCTTTTACATCTGACGAAGGCTATGATCGTTCTATTTTCACGCCAATTATTCCTGCAAAACGTCGTCGTTTTTGTTATAGAATTGATGATGATCAAATGAATATCGAAATTTCTCGCGGTCGTTCTGATATTTATGATGTGTTGACGCACTTAACGTTTTTATACAATGAGGCGGATAAAATCAGAAATAGAGCATTCAGTAACGAAACACTTTCTAAAAGTAGAGCGTGGGAATTTATTGAAAATGTTGTATTCAATGAAGTTGAAATTTCTCGAAAAGAACGTGAAGTTGCTTTGATGCATTTATCAACTATTTTAGGAAGAACGTTTGAAGAAACACAAGAAATTCATCATTATTTCAGTAAAGCAGACGATAAAGATTATTTTTTCCGTGTAGTTTATTGGATGGGTTACACAAGTCAACAAGATCGTATCGGAACTAAGAAACGTGAAATTACATTTACATCAACTTTACGTGAATCGATAGGTCACCATATGATTGGAGAAAAATGGGCGAATGAAATCAAACGTGTATTATTCGAAAATAATCTTCAAGATAAAAACATTCATATCATTTCTGCTAATATGCACAGTGTTTCGAACATGTTGTATGCATATGATGGATTGAAAAGAAAATACAAAAATGATGGAGTAGAAATTTACGAAGATTTGAGTGCGGCAAACAACAAAATGTTGCGCGATTCGTTAAATGAATACACTCAACAAAATGGTTTAGTTTATATCAAAGATCAATCAGGAACAAATATCGATGTTCAAATTATTGATTTATCGAAAGTAAACATTGCCAATTCTGCGTTTTCTTATGCAAAAGATAAGAACAATGAGGTGATTATTGTGATGGATTATGCTTTTGGTGAGCAAGCATTTGAAGCGATGGATGAGTTGTTGAAACCATACAAAGTTGGAGATGTAAAATTCAAAATGAATGTAAAATCTGTTGCGATTATGGGTAAAGCCGGAATTTTAGAAGGAAATAAAGGTGATATTATGATTGCTACAGCGCATGTTTTCGAAGGAACTACAGATAATTATGTTTTTGATAACGAATTAACTGCTGCAGATTTCGAAGGTCAAGGTTTAGGTGTTTACGAAGGACCAATGATTTCGGTTTTAGGAACATCGTTGCAAAATAAAGACGTTTTAGAATATTTCAAAAATTCGTCTTTCCAAGCGATTGGATTAGAAATGGAAGGTGCGCATTACCAAAAAGCAATTCAGGTTGCATCAAAAATTAGACATCATATTGATAGAGATGTCAAAGTAATGTATGCATATTACGCTTCAGATAATCCGTTAGAAACAGGAAGTACATTGGCTTCTGGTGGTTTAGGATTAACAGGTGTAAAACCAACATATCTAATCACACAAAAGATATTAGAAAAAATTATTAAATAAATTCAATGAAGAATTTTTCCATTTTAGGCTACGGTCATATTGGACGTGTACATCAACAAGCGATAGAGGAAACGGAAAACGCGCAATTAATTTCGGTGATTGATTTCAATTTACCAGAAGATTTGCCTTTCAAAGGTTATTCAACACTTGAAAGTTTTCTGAATGAAGATCAAGAAACGGATGTTGTTGTGATTGCTACGCCAAATGGTTTACACCGCGAACATGCGATTCGTTGTTTAAAAGCTGGGAAAAATGTTTTGATTGAAAAACCAATTGCATTAACAGTAGAAGATGCAAAAGAAATATTGAAAGTTGCGGAAGAGAAAAATCTTAGAGTTTTTACGTCGATGCAACTTCGTTTTTCTCCAGTTGTGCAATATGTAAAGAATTTGATTGACAATAATTCGTTAGGAAAAGTTTTCATGGTGAATATTAATTGCTATTGGAATCGTAATAAGAATTATTATAAGTTGCGTGAATGGCACGGAAACCAAGAAATGGACGGAGGTGTTTTATTTACTCAATTTTCACATTTTGTTGATATCATGAATTTTTGGTTTGATGAGGTAATTTGTACAAATTCAAAAAGTTTCAATTTTACGCATCAAGAAGTGACAGAATTTGATGATTCGGGTTGTGTTGATTTTACTGCTGATGGAGCAATCGGACATATGATTTATACAACATCAGTTTTCAATAAAAATTTCGAAAGTAATATCACGCTTATTGCTGAAAAAGGAACAATTAAGATTGGAGATCAATATCTTAATCAAATGATTTATTCTGATTTAAAAAATGTGTGTTGTTCAAACAAAATTTCTACTGAACAAAAGAATTTTCATCCCAACGCCATTGCTGAAATTTCTGATGCGTTAATCCGTCATAATGAATCTTTGTTAGATGGAAAATATGCTGTAAATTTAGTCAAGTTTATTTCGGATGCGAATCATTTGGCAACAGAAAATAAACAAGAACTTAAAACAGAGAACTATGAAATTTCACACTCGTAAATGGGTAAAACCGGAAGATCTTAATCCAAATAAAACACTTTTTGGAGGAAAGCTTTTGGCTTGGATTGATGAAGAAGCGGCGTTATATAGCATTGTGCAATTAGAAAATTCGCATGTTGTAACCAAATATATGTCTGAAATCAACTTTATGGCTTCGGCTCGTGAAGGTGATATTGTGGAAATAGGAATTGAGGTGGTGAAATTTGGAACAACTTCATTGGTTTTACAATGTGAAGTACGTAACAAAATGACGCATGAAACCATTATTACTGTCGATCGAATTACGATGGTTAATTTAGACGCAGAAGGAAAACCTAAACCGCACGGGAAGACACAAATAGAATATGTGGTGGATCGTTTAGCTGGGAAAGGTTAAAAAATTATATCAATAAAAAAGTCGAAACATTGTTTCGACTTTTTTATTTTATTCTGCTATAAATAACGATTTCAATTCGTGTGCGTCAGCAGGATTCATTCTTCCCGCCAAAATCAAACTTAATTGTTTACGACGCAAAGCAGCTTCATAACGTTCGATTTCTTGTTCAGATTCTGGAATTAATTCAGGAACTTGAACAGGTTTATTGTCATTATCAACGGCTACAAATGTGTAAATACCGCTATTTGTTTGGTTATAAACACAATTTTCATAATCGTAAACGTAAACATCAACATAAACTTCCATCGAAGAATTAAATGCGCGAGTTACCTTAGATTCTAACTTCACCGTACTTCCCATCGGAATCGGAATGTTAAACGCAACGTGATTGACACTTGCTGTTACAACCAAAAAACTTCCACCATGCATTTTCGCAGAAATAGAAGAAATTCTGTCCATAGAAGCCAATAATTCGCCTCCGAACATGTTTCCTAAATTGTTGGTTTCATTCGGTAAAACCAAGTTTGTCATTACTGCTAACGACTCTTTTGCTGTTTTTGCTTTCGCCATAAACTTTTGTTTGTTGGATGCAAATTTCAACAAAATATTCGAGTTTTGAAACAGTTATTATCGTTGTGTTAAGTGTTTGTAATTGAGTTTTTTATTAAATCAATAAAATTTTATAGTTAAAAAATGTTAATATAGATTATTGTATTATTTCAAGTCTTACATTTGAACAGAATTATGAAAATGTTTATCACATACTTGCTATCTGCTTTGTTTCTGCTATTTTTTGCGGAAACTAAAGTGTTTGCGGGTACTCAACATTTTCAAGGAAATTTAACTTCACAGACGGTTGTTAATGATAATACACATATTTATCACGCAAGTAAAATTGTTGAGACGAAATTTTCTAAAACTTCAAATTCAAATCAATTTCAAGAATTTAATCCAAGTATCGAAACGATTGATGATGATTTTCAGACATCAAACAAAATCGATTTAGAAACTTGTATCAAACTATTAAGTGTCGTTCTGGTTTTAAACTTTATAATTCAAGGTTTAAGAAAGAAACACATCTTCTACAATAAAACCATCAAATTTTCGAGTTGTAAGTACATTTTGTTACGTACAATTAGAATTTGATTGATTTCTTAAATTTAATAATTACACTAAAAATTAGTGTTCAGTCCATGAATAGCTGAATGTTAGCCAATTTTTGTATGTAATATTTTTTGGTAAAACTACTTCTGCCAAGAAATCCATTTAATCAAATTTTACATTTAATAGTTAGAAGAATTATGAAAAGAGTCGCATTATTTGTTGCTCTGAGTACTGTATTGTTGACAACAAGTTGTTCATCAAAAAAACAGGAAAAAGAAGAAGTGAAAGATTATCCAATCACAACGCCAATCAAAATGGATACGATTGTAGATAAGGATTATGTTGCCCAAATTCAGTCGGTACGAAACATCGAAATTCGTGCGCAAGAAAAAGGTTATTTACAAAAAGTTTTTGTGGATGAAGGTCAACATGTACAAGCTGGTCAATTGTTGTTTCGCATTATGCCTTCGATGTATCAAGCCGAATATTTGAAATCAAAAGCTGAGGTAAAAGAGGCGCAAATTGAGTTGCAAAATTCAGCAACTTTGGCTGATAACAATGTCGTTTCTAAGAACGAAAAAGCTATTGCGCAAGCACGATTAGAAAAATCGAAAGCAGAAATGCAATTGGCTCAATTACATTTATCATTTACAGATATTCGTGCGCCATTTTCTGGAGTTATTGATAGAATTCCTATGAAATTGGGAAGCTTGATTGATGAAGGAATGTTATTAACAAATTTGTCTGATAACTCATCAATGTTTGCTTATTTCAACGTTTCTGAGCCAGAATATTTAGATTATCAAACAAATAGTCAAGATAGAGCGAGTAAACAAGTTTCGTTGATTATGGCAAATAATAAACCTTTACCAGAAAAAGGTTTGGTAGAAACGATAGAAGGAGAGTTTAACAACGAAACAGGAAATATTGCGTTTCGTGCACGTTTTGCAAATCCAAATCATTTGTTGAGAAATGGTGAAACGGGGAAAGTAAAAATGACGGTTCCGTTACATGATGCTTTATTAATTCCACAAAAAGCAACTTACGAAATTCAAGATAAAACCTATGTTTTTGTAGTCGATAAAAATGGTGTTGTGAAATCAAGAAATATCACGATTGGTTTAGAAATGCCTGATGTTTATGTGGTAGAAAGCGGACTTTCGGAGAAAGATAATATTTTGTTAGAGGGTGTTCAGAAAGTGAAAGATGATGATAAAATCAAAACGAAATTTATTGCACCTAGAAAAGTTCTTTCATCGTTAAAATTAAAATCAAACTAATCTAAAAAAATCAAAGTTATGTTTGATAAATTTATTCGAAGACCCGTTCTTTCGATTGTCATTTCGTTGATTATAGTTTTTTTAGGAATTCTATCATTAGTCAAATTACCTGTAACGCAATTCCCATCAATTTCGCCTCCAAAGGTGAATATTACAGCGGAATATCCCGGTGCGAATAACGAATTATTGATCAAGTCGGTTGTAATTCCATTAGAACGTGCGCTAAATGGTGTTCCTGGAATGAAATATATTACATCTGATGCTGGTAATGACGGTGAAGCGTCTATTCAAGTGATATTTGATTTAGGAACTGATCCCAATATTGCAGCTGTAAATGTGCAAAACCGAGTTTCTTCAGTTGTAAATAAACTTCCGCCTTTGGTAGTTCGCGAAGGTGTGAAAATCACACGCGAAGAATCAAACATGTTGATGTACATTAACTTGTACAGTAATGATCCAAAAGCTGATCAACAATTTTTATATAATTATGCAGATATCAATATTTTATCTGAGTTAAAACGTATTAATGGAGTTGGAGATGCAGATATTTTAGGAAACAGAGAATATGCGATGCGTGTATGGTTGAAACCAGATCGTATGCAAGCGTATAATATTTCTGCGGATGATGTGATGAAAGCATTGGATGAACAAAGTATTGAAGCTTCGCCTGGTAAAACTGGAGAAAGTTCTGGAAAACGTTCAGAAGCTTTTGAATATGTGTTAAAATATTCAGGTCGATATAACACAAAAGAACAATATGGAAATATCATTTTAAGAGCAAATCCTGATGGAGAAATATTGCGTTTAAAAGATGTTGCTAATATAGAATTCGGAAGTTCGATGTATGACATTTACTCAACATTGAACGGAAAACCTTCTGCCGCAATTGTGATAAAACAATCGTATGGAAGTAATGCCAGTGAAGTCATCAAAAACATCAAAGCATTAATGGCAGATTTGAAAGAAAATAATTTGCCAAAAGGAATGGATTACGAGATTTCATATGACGTTTCGAAATTCTTAGATGCTTCGATGGAAAAAGTGGTACACACACTTTTTGAAGCTTTCGTTTTAGTTGGTATTGTGGTGTTTTTATTCTTAGGAGATTGGCGTTCTACATTGATTCCTGCGTTGGCTGTTCCTGTTTCTTTGATCGGAACTTTTGCGTTGATGAGTTTCTTTGGAATTACATTAAACTTGATTTCCCTTTTTGCTTTAGTTATGGCGATTGGAGTTGTCGTCGATGATGCGATTGTGGTGATAGAGGCTGTCCATGCCAAGATGGAAGAGAAAAATCTCTCGCCTTTACGTGCGACGGAAGAAGCAATGCGCGAAATTAGTGGAGCAATTATCGCAATTACATTTGTAATGGCAGCTGTGTTTATTCCAGTTGCGTTTATGTCTGGACCTGTTGGTATTTTTTATCGTCAATTTTCGATTACGATGGCGACATCAATTATTTTATCAGGGATTGTAGCCTTAACGCTTACACCAGCTTTGTGTGCAATGATTTTGAAAAATAATCATGATCAACCAAGAAAGAAAACAATGTTAAATAAATTTTTGTTGAAGTTTAATAATTTGTTTAACAAAGGATCTTTTAAATATGAAAAAGTTTTAACTAAAACAGTTAACAAGCGAACTGTTACGTTCGGAATTTTACTAGCATTTTGTGCTGGAGTTTTCTTCTTGAATAATAGTTTGCCTTCTGGATTTATTCCAAACGAAGATCAAGGAATGTTTTATGCGATTATTCAAACACCTCCAGGTTCTACGTTAGAAAGAACAAATGAAGTTTCTCAAAAATTACAAAAAATAGCAGAAGGAATTGATGGCGTTTCATCAGTTTCGTCATTGGCAGGTTATGAGATTTTGACAGAAGGTACAGGAGCAAACTCTGGAACTTGTTTGATTAACTTGAAAAGTTGGGACGAACGTTCTAAATCTGCTGAAGAAATCATCAAAGAATTAGAAGAAAAAGCTGGAAATATTAATGGTGCGAATATCGAATATTTTCAACCACCATCTGTTCCTGGATATGGTGCTGCAGGAGGTTTCGAATTGAGATTGTTGGATAAAGCAGGTAGTGGAGATTATCATAAAATGGAAGAAGTGAGCCGTGATTTTGTAAAAGAATTAACTCGTCGTCCAGAATTGAGTTCTGTATTTACATTTTATAGTGCTTCGTTTCCTCAATATGTCTTGAAAATTGACAATGATATTGCCGAACAAAAAGGAGTTTCGATCGAAAATGCGATGGATAATTTATCAACATTAGTTGGTTCTAATTACGAAACAAGTTTCATCAAATTTGACCGACCTTATAAAGTGATGGTACAAGCTTCGCCAGAATATCGTGCGCTACCAGAAGATTTATTGAAATTATATGTGAAAAATGATCAAGGTGAAATGGTTCCGTATTCAGCTTTCATGAAAATTGAAAAAGTGTATGGATTATCAGAAATTACGCGTCACAATATGTATAATGCAGCAGAAATTAGTGGTACGCCAGCTCCTGGTTATAGTAGTGGACAAGCGATAGCAGCGATTAATGAAGTAGCTAAAAATACATTGCCTCGTGGTTTTGGAATTGATTGGGCAGGAATTTCGAAAGATGAGGTTTCTCGTGGAAATGAAGCGGTGATTATTTTCGCCATTTGTTTAATTTTCGTTTATATGATTTTAGCAGCTCAATACGAAAGTTTCATTTTGCCTTTACCTGTTATCATTTCATTACCAACAGGGATTTTCGGAGCATTTTTCTTCTTGAAATTATTAGGATTAGAAAATAATATTTATGCACAAGTTGCAATGGTGATGTTGATTGGACTTCTCGGTAAAAATGCGGTGTTGATTATTGAGTTTGCTGTGCAGAAACATAACGAAGGTTTATCAATTGTAAAATCAGCGATTGAAGGTGCAGGTGTTCGTTTCCGTCCAATTTTGATGACATCATTTGCGTTTATTGCAGGTCTTATTCCGTTGGTTATTGCTTCTGGTCCGGGAGCAGTAGGAAATAGAACAATTGGTACTGCTGCTGCGGGCGGAATGTTGTTCGGAACTATTTTCGGGTTGTTTATTGTGCCCGGTTTATATGTTGCGTTTGGCGCCTTGGCGGATAAAATGCAATTGGTGAAATACGAAGATGAGAATCCTTTAACAGAAGAAATCACGGAAGATGAATAAAAATAGTTTAAAAAATATAATTGCAATAAGTCTTTTTGGAACAATGATTTGGAGCTGTAAAGCTCCTGCGGTAAGCAAAGAGATAGAAAATCATCAAGCACCAAAAATTCCAGAAGCTTATGAAAATGTGCAAAATGATGATGCACCAAGTTCTGGATTAACGCCTTGGAAGCAATTTTTTACTGATCCAAATTTGGTTGTTTTGATTGAAGAAGCGTTAAAAAATAACCAAGAATTGATGATCACACTTCAAGAAATTGAGATTTCTAAAAATGAAGTGTTGTACAAAAACGGAAAATTATCTCCTACGGTAGCTGCAACTGCTGGAGTTGGTGTGGAGAAAGTTGGTCGTTACACAAGTCAAGGTGCTGGTGATGCCTCGACTGAGATAAAACCTGGGAAAGAAATGCCTGATCCTTTGATGGATTATGCGATTGGGTTGAGTGCTGATTGGGAAGTTGATATTTGGAAAAAATTACGTAATTCGAAAGACGCTTCGATTGCGCGATATTTATCAACGGTGGAAGGAAAGAATTTTGTTTTGACAAATTTGATTTCTGAAATCGCTTCGTCTTATTATGAATTATTGTCTTTGGACGGCCAATTAGATTTAATTCATCGAAATATTGAGTTGCAAAAAGAATCACTGCGTGTGGTGAAAATTCAGAAAGAAGCAGCGCGTGAAACTGAATTAGCGGTGAAAAAATTTGAAGCAGAATTATTAAAATCTGAAAGTGAAGAGTTTAATATTAAACAAGATATTACAGAAACTGAGAATAGAATTAATGCATTATTGGGAAGATATCCGCAAACGATAAAACGTGATGGTTCTTCATTTATGGATTTGATTCCGCAAACAATGCATGCAGGAATTCCGTCTGAATTATTATCGAATCGTCCTGATATCAAGCAAGCAGAACTAGAATTGAAAGCTTCTGCATTGGATGTAAAAGTGGCTCGTGCAGAGTTTTATCCGTCACTTAATATTTCTGCGGCTTTAGGATTAAATGCTTTCAAACCTTCTTATTTGGTAAAAATGCCAGAGTCAATTCTATACTCATTGGCAGGAGAATTAGCTGCGCCTTTAATTAATAAAAGTGCGATAAAAGCGGAGTTTAATACAGCAAATGCTCATCAAATACAAGCGTTGTACGAATATGATAAAACAATTTTAAATGCTTATTTAGAAGTGTCAAATCAAATGTCGAAGATTAATAATTTAGAACAAAGTTATTCTTACAAAGACAAACAAGCGAAAGCACTTGTAGAATCTATTGATATTGCGAATCAGTTGTTCAAAAATAATCGAGCAGATTATTTAGAAGTGTTAACAACTCAACGTGATTTATTGGATGCAAGAATGGAATTAATCGAAACAAAAGAAAAACAATTAAGTACAGTTGTCGCTATTTACAAAAGTTTAGGCGGAGGCTGGAAGTAGTTTTCATATTCATTCTAACAAAGAAATAAGCTGCCTTTTGGGCAGCTTATTTCGATTTATATTGTATTAAAATGATGATTAATTTTCAGTTCTAACCCAAGTTCCAGGAGACTTTTTATTTACATCATTCATATATTTTTGCGCGTCTTCTATGTTATTGAAGCTGCTATATGTAACATAATAATAGCGACCTTTTACATAAGAAACTCCTGCATCTTTGTAACCTTGTTTTTTCAATTCTCCAACCAAACGATCAGCATCTTCTTGACGTTTTAGCGAAGCCGCAATTACTTGATATTTTTTATTGTTAGATTTTGAAGTTGTTTTAGTTGCAACTTCTTTTTTGTCCTCAACTTTCTTTTCAGCTGTTTTAGGAGCTTCAACTTTCGTTAATTTTTTTGTTTCTGTTTTTACAACTTCTTTTGTCGAAGGTTTTTCCTTTACAATTGCCGTAATCTCCTTTTCAGTTTCATTCAGTTTCGTTTCCTTTACAACTGTAATTTCAACTTTTTTAGGCGTTTCAATTGTATCTGTTTTCGTTACGGTTTCGGCAATTTGATATTCAACCAAAGAAGGTTCAGCAATCGTTTGTGGCATATTATACACATCGTATTGCACTGTAGGTTTTTCAGTTTTGGTTGCATCATCTTTACCAATCATTGGCAAAACCAAACCGCTCCATTGCTCCGTTACGAATTCTTGCACGGGTTGCGGCGTATTAAAATATAGGAAGCCACCAACAATAATGGGAATTAATGAGGCTGCGGCTAAAAATTTTGACATGTGTTTGTTAGAGGTTTTAGTTTTAGACGAATCTAAAATGTAATTGGCTTGTAAATTTGAAAGACCATAAGCGGCGATGAAATAATTTTGAGCATTTTCTGGTTTGAAGTCAATTTTTCCAGCGTCATTAAATTGTAATGATCCGATATATTGTAAGGTTAAAACTTTTCCATTTTTCAAATGTTCTTGCCAAAAATAAACTTGTTCATTCAAAAATGTTTGCGCATTTTCAAAAGACATTGGCTCATCTTCTACAATTTTATTCACCAAAACACCATCACTTTTTGTTAAAGTTGTATTGAAAGAAAGCTCTTTTCTTGGCGGAATAAATGTGTTTGTTTGCTCGTCAAACGCCACATTAGCAGTGTTTGAGATAAACGCACCAAAGTTTGGAACGATTACACAATCGTGCTGAAATAATAATTGACTAATATGCTCTTCTAACCTCATACTACGAAATTAACATTTTTTTTAGATTTAGCAAAAAAATAAATACTTAAAATTATTCTTAGTTGGTTTAATATTAATAATTTAACAAAATGCAAACCGATTTACCATATATTTTAGCACTTTCTTTTCAGAAAGGAATTGGCGATATAACAGCTCGAAAAATTATTCAATTTTTTGGTTCGGCAGAGGCTGCTTGGAATTGTAAACCAAAAGATTTGATGCAAATTTCGGGAATTGGACAGCAAATAAGCAAAGATTTTGGAAATAAAAAATGGTTAGATTTAGCTTTTAACGAAATAGAATATTGTAAAAATAATCAAATCAATATTTTAACTTTTTATGATGAAGCTTATCCACAATTGTTAAAAGAATGTATTGATGCACCTTTGGTGATTTTTTGTAAAGGAAATTTAGAATTTAATCAATTCAATAACAAAAAGATTTCGATTGTTGGCACACGAAAAATGACCAATTATGGACGAAATTTTATTACTGAATTAATCGAAGGTTTAGCAGATTTTGATGTTACGATTGTAAGCGGATTAGCGTATGGTTGCGATATCGAAGCGCATACAAATGCGCTCAAAGATAATGTGGCGACGTGGTCGGTAATGGGAACAAATTTTGAACGAATTTATCCTGCTGCTCACAAAAAAGTTGCAGTTGAGATGTTACAAAAAGGTGGTTGGATTACAGAACAACCAAGTTTTAAAGCTGTCGTTCCAGAAGCTTTTTTGCAACGAAATCGGATTATTGCAGGCTTATCGGATATTACAATTGTGGTAGAATCTGCTTTTAAAGGAGGAAGTTTGGTGACCGCAAAGTTTGCAAATGAATATAATCGTGAAGTGTTTGCTTTGCCAGGAAAATCAACCGATGCGTTGAGTATTGGGTGTAATTATTTGATAAAATCTCATCAAGCTTATTTGGTCGAAAATTCGAAAGATATTATTGACTATTTTAATTTCAATTCGAAGAAGAAACCAAAGCAAATAGATTTGTTTATTGAGTTTTCTGATGATGAAAATTTAATTGTAAATTATCTCAAAACCAACGGAAAACAACATATTGATAAAATGTCTTTTGACTTAAATTTGAAATCCTACGAATTGATGCCAACCTTATTAGATTTGGAATTAAAGCAAATAATTTCGACGCTTCCAGGCAAATTTTATGATTTATTGTAACAAGTAATACAATTTTTAGCAAGTTATTTTGTTATAAATTACAGTATTTTTGTGCATTATGAAGACAAAATTGTTCATTTTCATCACCATGATTTTCACAAGTTTAAACGCTCAAAATGATAAAGTGCGTTGGGCTGATCTTTTTTCTTACAATAATGTGAAATTGTTGGAAGAAGTAAATGGTGTGATTTATTGTGGAACTGAAAACGGAATTTTCTTGTTCAATCCTCAAAATCCAACAAGTGATTGGATTAAGCTAAATAAAACCAATTTCTTGAACAATGTTGGGGTTTCTGCAATGGCTTATGACAAAGATTCTGATTCGTTTTTAGTTGGTTATGAAAATGGAGGTTTAGATTTGCTGAAATCTGGAGAATCGACAATGGTTTTGGATATCAAATGGAATGGTTTTTCGGGAGATAAAAAAGTCAATCATATTTTTATAAACGATGGAATTGCGTTTATTTCTGGAGCTTTTGGAATTGTTTCTTATGATCTAAAAGAGGAAGAATTTAAAGAAACAACGCGCACAAATACAGCTGTAGTAAATGATGCAGCAATTTTGAATAATAAACTATATATCGCAACTTCAAACGGAATTTATTCAAGTGAATTAACTTCAAAGAAATTAAATAATCCAAATATTAATTCGTGGATACAGCCAACATTTAATCAAAATGTTACCAATATAGAATTGTTTGAAAATCAGATTTATTATTCGATAAACAATGAATTGAAAACTTTAAATGGCTCTTCAGTGGGTTCTTATAATACAATTCTTAATTTAAAATCATCTAATGGACAATTAATTGTTACTCAAAACAATCAAGTTTCTATTTTGAATGGACTAGATTATCCTATAATTGATGAAGATGGAAATGAAATAAATTTCAATTCTGGAATTTTTATTAACAATATTTATTTTGGAGGATCTGTAAATCATGGAATTATTAATTTATCTAATCATAAAGAATATTATCCTGATGGACCTTTTACCAATAAAGCTTGGTCTGTAACGACAAAAAATGGAAAAGTTTGGATTGCACCTGGAGGAACAGAAAGTTATTCAAACGTATTAGAAAATAATGATGGATTTTTTTATTATGACACTAAAAAATGGAATAACTTTCGTTCAAAAGATATTTTTGATATTCGAGATGTTTTAAGAATCGCTCCTCATCCAGATAAAGATAAAAATACATTTATAGTTTCATCATTTAATAAATATGGACGTGATAAAAATGGAAGAACTGATTTATTAGAATTTGATGTAGATTTAATACCTAAGAAAATTATTAACGATCAGTTTCCAAGTTCTAGAATTTCGGGCTTGGCTTATGATAAGTTAGGAAATTTACATATTGGAGCTTCATATCCTGATGGTAAATCGCCTGATTATCAGTCTGTATATTATGTAGAGAGAAATGCAAATGGTACTTGGAAAAGTTATGATGTTGATAAAACGTCTCCAATAGTAGCACTTTCTCCTGATTTTTCTGATGTTTATACCTATTATGCAAGTGGTAGACAAGGAGGTGGGGTTACAGTTTTAGACAAAAAATATGAAATTGTAACAACAATGACAACTTCAAATAAGCTACCAATTAATAATGTTCTGACTGTTGCAAATGACAAATCAAATAATTTATGGATTGGGACAGAACAAGGTTTAGTCGTTTTGTACGGAGCTGATAATGCTGTAAGTTCTAATAATATTGTCGCAGAACCAATTGTGATTATTCAAGATGGAATTCCGGAAGCTCTGTTAACAGATGTTGGGATTTATGCGATAAAAGTGGATAATGCAAACAATAAATGGATTGCTACAAATGGAGCGGGCGTTTATTATGTTTCGGATAGTGGAGAGTCGACGAAATTGCATTTTACTTCTAAGAACTCACCTTTACCTTCGGATATTGTGTACGATGTTTCCATAGACGAATCGACAGGAAAAGTATTTTTTGCAACAGAAAAAGGTGTGGTTTCGTATAATGGAGATGTGTCGACAGAAGCGAATAATTTTAACAATGCAATTGCGTATCCAAATCCTTATCGACCAGAATATAAAGGGAATGTTACGATAAAAAATCTTCCAAATCGTGCGTTGGTTAAGATTACAGATATTGTTGGAAATTTACTTTTTGAGAAAAAAGCCGAAGGAGGAATTGTAGAATGGAATACAAATAATGTAAAAGGAAAGCCCGTAGCTTCTGGGATTTACTTAGTTTTGATGACAAATGCAGATGGTACAGAAACCAAAACATTGAAAATTGCAGTTGTCCGTTAATGAAAATTTTAGAAACCAAAGCCATTGTACTTTCGAGCTTAAAATATGGTGACACGAGTTTAATTATACGTTGTTATACACAAGATTTTGGCTTAAAATCATTTATAGCAAAAGGAGTTTTCTCCAAAAAAAAGCGAAATACTTCGTTGTATTTTCCGCTAGCAGAAATAGATTTGAGCTTACAACCGAAATCAAATGAACAACAATTGGTTTTCTTAAAATCAGCACAAACATCACATTATTATGAATCGTTGCATTTTCATCCTATCAAATCTGCGATTGTTTTTTTCTTGGCTGAGATTCTGAACTTAGTTTTAAAAGAAGAATCAGATAATCCTGAATTATATTTTTACATCGAACATTCGCTAAAAGAATTTGATCAAAAGAAAGACGATTTTGCAGATTTTCATTTGATTTTTTTGATTCAATTATCTCATTTTCTTGGTTTTTATCCAAACTTAGAAATTGACGGAAATCTATTCGATTTAGAAAATGGTTTTTTTACCAATTCAAATTCATCCATCAATATGTTGAAAGCAGATGAAACTGTTTTGTTCAAAAAATTGTTAGAATTACATTTTTCCGAAGATTCAAAAAATACATTCAATCAATCACAACGTTCTCTCTTACTCGAAATTCTAGTGAAGTATTATCAAATTCACACCAATAATTTCAAAAAGCCTAAATCATTACAAGTTTTACACGAATTGTTTAGTTAGAATATTAAGAAAATTTTTTTACTTTTTATCTATTAATCTTTTCGGTATTTTTTTATACAAAACGCTTATGTCAAAAGGTTTAAATTCATATAAATTATTAATAGATTTACCTGATTGTGATTTTTTTGAATAATAACTTTTACTATTAAAAAAATGAATAGATTTAGAATTAATAATTTTTCCTTTTTCTTCAGCTAAAAAAAGTCTTCCATGTATATTATAAAACCACTGTATAGTAATCGTATCATTTTTTATTTCATATTTACCCCAATTCCATAAAAAGATATTAGCATTACTTTGCTTGTCAGTATCAATTTTCATATTGCTAAATTTTACTAATTGCTCTTCTTTTATTCTAATATCGCACTCCAAATCAATCGGACTTCCACAGTCATTTATTCCGTAACCGGTATTTGGTATATGAGCAATTCCATTATTAAGTAAGACTAACATTGTTATTCCACCATCTTTTTCATATTGTCTGTAATAATATCCATTTGTTTCAATATTATTTGTGATTTTAGGGTAATCACCTTTTATTAGATATTTTTTATTATATAAGGGAGTACATGAATTAATGATTAACATTCCGATGAAAAGAAATAGGATTTTTTTTAACATAAACTAAATTTAATATTGTAAATTAAAACTAATATAATTTACAAAAATCTCCCGAAATAAATTCTAACAAATCTTTAAAACAAAGAATAAATAAAACTCCATATATTTGCTATAGTTAAAAGCATTCACAATGAAATTCAATACAAAAGCGATACATGGAGGTCAACAACATGACCCTTCAACAGGAGCCGTAATGACTCCAATTTACCAAACATCAACATTCGCGCAAAGATCACCTGGAGATTACAAAGGATACGAATATTCTCGTGGCGCAAACCCAACAAGAACTGCTTTAGAAAATGCATTAGCATCTATCGAAGGAGGAGTTGCAGGTTTAGCATTTGGTTCTGGTTTAGCTGCAATCGATGGTGTATTAAAATTGTTCAAACCAGGTGATGAAATCATCGCGATGGACGATTTATATGGAGGTTCTTACCGTTTGTTTACACGTGTTTATGAAAAATTTGGTTTGAAATTCCATTTCGTAGATATGACAAATGTTGAGGCTGTTGTCGCTTTAATCAATGAAAACACAAAAATGGTTTGGGTTGAAACGCCTACAAATCCATTGATGAAAGTGGTTGACATCAAAGCTGTAAATGATGCTGTAAAAACAAAAAAAGCAGACATTTTAGTCGCTGTTGATAATACATTTGCTTCACCATATTTACAACGTCCAATTGAGTTGGGAGCAGATATTGTGATGCATTCGGCAACGAAATATTTAGGAGGTCACTCAGATTTAGTTGCGGGAGCAATTGTGGTTAATTCGGAACAATTAGCAACTGATGTTCACTTCAATTTATTTGCAACTGGAGGAATTTTAGGACCACAAGATTCTTACTTAGTTTTACGTGGAATCAAAACATTGGCTGTTCGTATGGATCGTCACTGTTCTAATGGAATGAAGATCGCTCAGTTTTTAGAAGCTCATCCAAAAGTTGCGCACACTTATTATCCAGGTTTGGAAAATCATCCACAACACGAAATTGCGAAAAAACAAATGAAAGATTTCGGAGGAATGGTAACGTTTACGTTAACTTCTGGGAAAAAAGAAGATGCTTTCAAAATTTTAGAAAACTTAAAAGTTTTCACTTTGGCTGAATCTTTAGGTGGTGTTGAATCGTTAGCAAATCATCCAGCTACGATGACACACGCATCTATTCCTGCAGAAAAACGAGCTGAAATAGGTATTACAGATGATTTAATTCGTTTGTCTGTTGGTATCGAAGATATAGATGACTTATTAGAAGATTTAGAACAAGTTTTAAACTTGATTTAATCGGAAAATTATAAGAATAAAAATAGCCTGAATCATTGGATTTGGGCTTTTTTTATGGATTGATTTTTCGTCTTAGTTCTCGATACGATTCTTAAAAGAATCGCTCGAACTGACGAAAAAAAAGAATTATGATTCGTCACTTCGAGTATTTGAAATATTCGTTAGAATTTTTCAAATGTGTCGAGAGGTTAGACGAGTATATTCTTCGAAAGGCTCAAAATGATAATCGAAAAAATGTCATTCCGACGAATGGAGGAATCTAAAAGTCATCCTAAATTAGTTTCAGAATCTCATCAGAAAAGTTTAGTATGACAAAAAACAATATATTTATCTCATGAAATTTCTAATTCTCTTTTTACTTTCTACGTTAAGCTTTGCTCAAAAGTTGGATACGATTAATCTCAATCAAGTTGAGGTAATGAATTATTCCAATTACAAACAATTTCGTCCAAAGTTCAAGAAAGTTGAAAGATTAACGGATAACACAAGTTTTGGACTCAAAATATTTTCGAATTTATTGCTTCCAAACGAAAAAGAGATTGAAATTGTTGCCATTGAAATTTTGTTCGAATCAAAAGTGAAGAAGAAAAATTATTGCAATGAATATTATTATTTCAAACCAATGATTCTAAAATCGATTGATGATAAACAAAGTTTAATTGACGAAAAATGGTTTGAAGTGGATAAAGATTATCAAGGAAAATATATTTTTCCGATTCATTTAAAACTTAAACCTTCTGAAGCTAAAAATTATTTTATTGGTTTAGAAACTTCTTACGAAAATCCTTTTTGTCCCGAAGGAAATGGCTATTTTGATTTGATAAATACGTCGAAAAAATCTAATGTATTTGTTCATTACAATGATAATCCAACTTCAGGCTTTCGTAAACAAGAATTATTTGGTAATTATGCTTTAAACTACAAAATCTACTACAAATAGATTTATTTCCACAATAATTTCAATTCCACTTTATATTTCCCAGCGTATGGTTTTGAGTTTGTTGGTTTTTCCGAAATCGAGAATTGATACACGCCACGCGCAGGTAATTCGAAGATGGTTTCTTTGCCAAATGGTCCACCTTTTATAGAATCCACAGGTCCTTTGATGTGATTAATTCTGATATTTGCTGTAGAATCTTGCGCAGAAATTTTGATCCAAACTTTTTTAGCAGAATCTGCATTAAAGGTAAATGTATTTGTTTGTCCTGCTATTTTAGTTGGTTCTGCTTTAGCTTTTGCATAACTTACTTCCAGATTTTCGGTTGTGTTATTAGCACTTAACGGAATAATTTTATCTGCGTTAGATACAACTTTTTGTTGAGGTTTTGTCACAACTTTCTTCTGAGGAGAAGCCGTTTTTACCACTTCTTCTTTCATTACATCTTCTGTTGTTGGCTTATCTTTTTTTACCAAATCTTTGTACGCAGAATCAACTCCAATCTTGCTTGGATAAATGGTTGGCGTAGATTTATCTTCGCAACTATAAAGAGTAATCAATGTAATAAAAGCGATAAAAGTCCATTTCATAACAGAAAAATTCTGCTGTAAAAGTAACTATTTTAACTGCAATTTCAAGGTATATTTTCCTTCAAATGGATCACCTTGCATCAAACTTTCTCCAATTCGGATTTGATATAAGCCTTTTTCGGTTAAATCATAATTGATTTCTCGTCCAAAAGGACCATCTTTCTCGTTATTTGGAGAGATAAGTTGATTAATTCTGATGTTTCCGAGTTTATTTTTAGGAATAATTTGAATAAAAACAGAGGAAGAAGAATCATTCCTAAAACTAAAAGTTTGTTGTTCTTTCGCTTCTTTTTCAATCTCAAATTCGCCTTTTCCATGAATTAATTTCAATTCAGAATTATTCATAGTCTTTGGAGAAGCAAAAGCAATTTCTTGAAAAGAAGAATCTTTTTTGATTACTTTTTGTACAGAATCTCCCATCGTAAGAGGCTCATTTTTTGTCATACAATAAATGATAATAGCTCCAATAGCTATTGATAGTATTATTATGGGACTATATTTTTTCATTATTGTAAATTTGTGCATTAGTTAATTACAAATTCTGAACCAAACTATATGTTGTATTACGAAAATATTGGAAACGGTAAACCCTTGGTGTTTTTACACGGTTTCTTAGAGAGTCATTTAATTTGGAATAATTTACGAAAAAATCTTGAGAAAGAAGCGCAAATTATTACAATTGATTTGCCTGGTCATGGAAATTCTGAAAATTCGCAAAAGGTAAATACGATGGAAGAAATGGCAGAAAAAGTGATTGAGGTTTTGGATGAATTAAATCTAGAAAAAGCAACTTTTATTGGGCATTCGATGGGTGGTTATGTGGCGTGCGCGTTGGCTGAACTTTTTCCAGAGCGTGTAGAAAATATTGTTTTGATTAACTCTTCGACTTTGCCAGATGATGAAGCGAAGAAAAATCAACGTTTGAAAGCGTGTGAAACAGCTCGTAAAAATTTCAATGCGTTGGTGAGTTTTAGTATGCCAACTTTATTTGCGGCTCATCATCGTGATCAATTCAAAGAAGAATTGAAATTTGTAAAAGAAATTGCTTTAAAAACGCCAATCGAAGGCGTTTGTGCAGCTTTGAAAGGAATGCGAGAACGTCCCGATCGTTCGTCGATTTTGTATGATTTCAAAGGTGGAATTTATATCATTGTTGGACTGAATGATGAAACAGTTAATCCTGAATTATTTTTAACCTTAATTCCAAATTTGCCTAACATTCATTTGTATAAATTTGATGGAGGACACATGGCTTTTATAGAAAATTATGACGAAGTTTTTTCGATTTTGAAATCAATTTAACGTTTGCGTTGGAAAAATTCTTTCATCAATTGACCGCATTCATCTTTCATAATTCCCGAAACAATTTCAGTTTTTGGATGTAATTCGCCAATTTTTGCCTTAAAACCGCGTTTTTCATCCGAAGCACCATAAACCACTTTCGAGATTTGGCTCCAATACAACGCGCCGCCGCACATGACGCAAGGTTCTAAGGTTACATACAATGTGCAATCTTGTAAATATTTTCCACCCAAATAATTCGCAGCAGATGTAATGGCTTGCATTTCAGCATGAGCGGTCACATCAGTCAATGTTTCGGTTAAATTATGTGCTTTCGCGATAATTTTGTTGTTACAAACAATCACAGCTCCAACTGGAATTTCGTCTCGCTCGAAAGCTGTAACCGCTTCGTTAAAGGCCATTCGCATAAAATATTCGTCTGTAAAAAGATTTTCCATTTCTATAAAATTTAAGGCAAAAATAATCATTTCCAAATTGGATATTCGATACATTTGTACAAATTGACGCCTCTTTATGAATCAATCAAAATATATCATTGCAGCCATTATAACCTACTTTATGTGGGGATTTTTCAGTTTCGGATTAAAACCAATCGCAGGTTATCCACCTTTGGATATTCTATTTTTTAGACTGTACGTTTCCGTTTTCTTTTTAGTGATAATTAATGTTGGATTTCGACGCAATAAGATGAAAGCTGATTATGATTTGTTCAAATCATTTGATAAAAAGAAACAGAAAAAATTAGGAAGTTTAATTGTTGGTGGATCGTTGATTTTGATGAAGAATTGGTTGATGTTTATTATTGTGATGAATCATATTAGTGTGCAAGCTGCGTCGCTGTCGTACTTGGTTTGTCCAATTATTACTACCGTTTTGGCTTTCATTATTCTGAAAGAACATTTAACCAAAATAAAATGGATTGCAGTTGGTATTAGTCTTTTAGCATGTTTGGTTCTTTCTATAGGTCATCTTGTAGACTTGGTTTATAGTTTGATTGTCGCATGTACATTTGCGCTGTATATCATCATTCAGAGAAGTTTGAATGTTTTTGATAGTTTCAATTTGTTGATGACACAATTACTAATCGTAGCTATTTTGATGTTACCATTGGTTTTCATGTTCTCAGGACCAATTCCAACCGAAACAATTTTTTATCAATGTATCATGATGATTGTGGTTTTGTTCACTATTATTCCAATGTTCTTAAACAATTTTGCTTTAAAAGGAATTGATTCTTCAACCGTTGGAATTTTAATTTATTTGAATCCAATTATGAATTTTGTTTTGGCAATTTTCTATTACAAAGAAGCTGTTTCACCAATGCAAATGATCGGTTATAGTTTGATTTTGCTCGCGATTGTAGTATTTAATTCACAAACAATTTTCAAAATAAAACACATAAAAAAATCTGAAGTCTAAACTTCAGATTTTTTTATGTTGATTTTTCAGGAAATATTATTTGATGTAAACAGAATTTGGTGAAACTCCAGTTGTAATTGCTGGATTTTTAAGACCTCCTTGTGCATTCTGAATTAATAATCGTCCATTAGAATTGTAATCTTTTGCGTCTAAAACATAAAAAGTATCACCTTTTACATAGAAACCATATACACTATCAGCACCTGTTATGTAATCTGCTTTTGTAGGCAAAGCTGTTGCATTTGTAGCCATAGAATAAACAGAATTATTAACGATGTAATACAATTTACTATTCTCCGCAACTAAGAAATTAGGATGTTGTCCATCAGGAAAATTCATTTCTAATTTATCTTCTGAAGTTAAATTATAACGAACCAATTTTCCTTTTGTAGTAGTTCCCCAATTAACACCTTGAGAAAGCACAAATAAATTTCCGTTTTGAATTGTTAAATCTGTCGGAACATCACCAACATTTATACTTTTTTTATCATTTGTTTTAAGGTCAATAATTGTAACTGTTTTACCTGTTCCCCAGCCACCTTTTTGTGCAACATAAAGTTTGTTATTGTCAAGAATCATTTTTTCTGGACCTTCATCTACTTTATATTTTTCTACAAATGTTAAATCGCTGATTTTGTATTTTGCAATAAAATCGTCTGTCGTAACATTAGGATCTCCCCAGTTTGAGATATACAAAAATTGATCATCAGAAACGATATAACGAGGGTTGCTCATATTATCTGATGATGGAATTGTACTAATTTTTTTGAAAGTTGTGTTGTCAACAACTTCTACTTTATTAGAAACATTAAGAACAATATAAGCCTTATTTCCTTTGAAATACATGCTTTGTCCTACAGAACCCAATTGCGCACCAGCGTTCGCAGTCTTGAAAATTTCTTGAATAGGATTTGTTGTACTTACATCTTTTGTTGGATCAAAATAAGTGATTTCTGCGTTAGCTGAATTGAAACCTCCTTCATTCAAAATAAAAACTCCTTTCGAATAGTTTCCATTTTCTGGATCATTGTTTGGTCCATCATCGTCATTTGAACAAGATTGTAAAAAGACTCCAGCCAAAGCTATAAGTGCGATTGATTTAAATTTAGTCATAGTTTTTTAAAATTTTATTTGTATTTGTATGTTATAATTTGTGCCTGGTTGCCAACGATTTTCTTGCGTTTGATATTCCTGGTTAAACACATTATTCACTCTCATAGAAACGCTATAAAGTCGTGAAATCGTATAATTTAAACCTAAATTCGTTAGCCAAAATCCGTCAAGTGTTCTTTCTTCTTCCGAATCGGTAAAAACTTTACTTGTATAAATATTTTGTACAAAAGCAGATAAACGTTTGTAAGTGTATTGTGCGCTCGCCGTCCATTTATGATTTGGCGAATACATCAATTCCTTATTTTTAAATTTATCTTTTGTTTTGGTGTATGCATAAGTTGTATTGAAACTAAACGTATTCCATTTGTAATTCCCAATCATTTCAAAACCATAGGTTTCTGCTTTGTTGATGTTCATAGGAACCCAATAAGAACTGTTTTGCGAGCTCGGAATCCATTGAATCATATCACTCAACTTATTATAAAAAATATTGGTTTGAATGTTTAAATTTTTGCTGATAAAATCATTTCCTAATTCAAATTGATAAGCTGATTCTGATTTCAAATCTGGGTTTCCACCAGTTTTCCAAAACAAATCATTGTACGTTGGATTTCTGAAATTTTTCGAAACATTTCCTCTTAATTGATACGAATATATTGGACGATAATTAAAACCTAATGAATAAATAAATGGATTTTGGTATGTATCAGAAAAATCTTGGCGAATACTCGCTTCGTATTCCAAAACATCTGATAATTTATGCTTCGCGATTAAGGCAAAATTGATAGAATTTTGATCACTTTTGGTCAAATTATTTCCACTTCCTTGATTATAATTAGCTTCCGATAAAAGTGAAAGTTCAAAATTATTCGTGATTTGATGATTCAGATAATATTTTAAAATATAATTATCAACCTGTAAATCGTCCGAATAAGATTTGTGAATATTGTTGAAATAATTGCTTTCTTCTCGGATATAAGCTAATTTTAACTGCGATTGCCACTTTTCATTTGGATTGAAATTCCATTCTGTCATCAAACGGTAATCCTGATTTTCGTATCCAGAAGGCGTTGAACCAATGTCAACCAAAGGAAATTCACGCTTTCCAAAATTGAACATCGAATAAAGTTTCAATTCATTTTTAGGATCGATTTTATAACCAAAATTTCCATTAATTGTATTGAAATAATATTTTCCATTCAAATTCTTCTTCATGTGATTCGGAATTTTATAATCATTATCAGATTGATTTCGTTCGTAATCGATTGAAGGACTAAATTTTTCTGTACTATATTTCAACTGATATTTTCCCGACCATGTATCGTAACTTCCGTATCCTAAATTTATTTTTTGCTGTAAACCTTTGTCATACTCAAATTTATTCAACAAATGAATTGTACCGCCGATAGAACCTGTTCCATACGCAATACTTCCGCCTCCTGGTTTCACTAAAATTCCGTCAAACGAATTACTTGCAAATAAATTAAAATCCGTTTGTCCTGTTGTTTGCGAATTGACATTAATTCCGTTCCAAATTACGGCTGTGTGCGAAGCTAAAGTTCCTCGAAACGAAGGTGAAGAAACCATTCCTCGTCCATTTTCTTTAAAATAAATTGGCGTTTGCTCTTGTAAAACTTGCGTCAGTTGATTAGGATTTTGCTCTAAAATACTATCATTAAGTTTGATAATACTTTGAGATTTGTAATGATTTTTAAGAAAAGCATCGTTCAAAATCAAAGGTTTCAAATTGATGGTATCCGTCTGTGCAAAAGCAATTCCAGCGATAAGATTAAAACAAAGAAAAAGTTTTTTCATATTAAAATCTGTTTTTCCTCCGAAAACATTTTCTATTAATTTGTTAGCAATGGCAGGTTTCCTGACTTATTCTTTTTACAAAAAGTATGTTAGAATTTACAGTTGCGGGGACAGTTTTGGAATTGAACCAAATTCCCTTTTAACTCACTCGTTGAGCACCATTTTATGCAAATGTAAAGAAAAGCAATTGATTTTATAAAAAGTAGATTGTTAAATCGTTAACCTTAAATTAAGATCAGATTTATTTTATTTGTACAATATTCAAAATCATTATATCTAGTGATTTTTAAGAAAGATGGACAAATTAAATTTGTAACCAACAAAAACAATTATTTAGTTAAACTTTAAAAATTATGGAAAACAATCAACCGTACAAATCAGAGAAAAAACTTATTGCCGGAATTTTAGCGATAGTATTAGGAACTTTAGGAGTTCACAAATTTTATTTAGGCTACACTAAAGAAGGTGTTATTCAATTAATTATTGGTCTTGTGACATGTGGAGCAGGAGGACTTATTGGATTAATCGAAGGAATTATGTATTTAACAAAATCTGATGAAGAGTTTGATGAAACTTATGTAAAAGGTCACAAAGGCTGGTTCTAAAATAGAGATTACATTCTTTTTTAAATATTTTTCGATCCCAAAATAATCTAAAGTTATTTTGGGATTTTTTTATTGAATGAATTCGTTTTAAATAATTCGCAAGTTTTTTATTACATTTGCTTTAGGAAAAAATATAATAAAGAACGAAATCGCATAAAATGGCTATAAAAACATTTAGAGAAGTAATCGCAGAGGCAATGAGTGAAGAAATGCGTCGCGATGAATCTATATTTTTAATTGGAGAAGAAGTAGCAGAATACAACGGAGCGTACAAAGCTTCGAAAGGAATGTTAGACGAATTTGGAGCAGAACGTGTAATTGATGCGCCAATCGCAGAGGCTGGTTTTTCTGGAATCGCAATTGGATCTACAATGACGGGATGTCGCCCAATCGTAGAATACATGACATTCAACTTCTCATTAGTGTCTATTGACCAAATTATCAATAACGCTGCAAAAATTTATCAAATGTCAGGAGGACAATTCAACTGTCCAATTGTATTTAGAGGACCTACTGCTTCTGCAGGACAATTAGGTGCAACACACTCACAAGCTTTTGAGAATTGGTATGCAAATGTACCAGGTCTTAAAGTAATTGTTCCTTCAAATCCTTATGATGCAAAAGGTTTATTAAAATCTGCAATTCGTGATAACGATCCAGTAATTTTCATGGAATCTGAACAGATGTATGGAGATAAAATGGAAATGCCAGATGAAGAATACACAATCGAAATTGGTAAAGCAGAAATCAAACGTGAAGGTACAGATGTAACGTTAGTTTCTTTCGGGAAAATCATTAAGCAAGCTTACATTGCTGCTGATGAATTAGCTAAAGAAGGAATTTCTGTAGAAGTAATCGACTTACGTACAGTTCGTCCATTAGATTACGATACAATTTTCAAATCTGTTAAGAAAACAAATCGTTTAGTAGTTTTAGAAGAAGCTTGGCCTTTCGCTTCAGTTGCTTCAGAAATTACGTATATGGTTCAACAAAAAGCATTCGATTATTTAGATGCACCAATCAAACGTATCACAACAAAAGATACATCAGCGCCTTATGCTCCAAACTTGTATGAGACTTGGATTCCTAATGCAAAAGATGTAGTTGAAGCTGTAAAAGCTGTGATGTATAAATAATTAAGATTTATAAACTATATTTGTAAAGTCTAGCATACATTTTGCTAGGCTTTATTTTTTTAAACAGATCTTATTGATGAAAAGTTATATAACATCTTTTTTTATAGTTGTTCTAGCGTCTGTGCACGCGCAAGTAAAAATTCAAGGAAAGGTCATCGATTCTGAAACTCAGAAGCCTATTCCTTACGCAGATATTCGTTTACCAGAACTTAAAGTAAGTGCAACATCAAACTCTGATGGTACTTTTTATATCGAATCTAGTTCGAATGCAAATAAAATTGTCGTATCAAAAAATGGATACGAAACTTCTGATTATGTAATCGAAAATAAAATTGATTATAATTTTATTGCTCAATTATTTTTAGCAGAAGATAATACTTCCGAAGAAGATGATGGAACAGTAGATTTACAAACTGCGGTTGTTTCGGCAAAGAAAAAACGTCTTAAAAAGAAAGAAAATCCAGCTTATGCTATTTTGCGTGAAGTATGGAAGCGTAAAAAGAAAAATGGGCTAAAATTAGCGCCACATTACCAATATGATGAATACGAAAAGTTGCAATTTGATATTAGTAATATTGATTCAACTTTTATGAAACGTAAGATTTTTAAAGGAATGGAGTTTGTTTTCGAGAAAGTAGATACTTCTTCTATCAACGGAAAAACATATTTACCAGCTTTCTTGAATGAGTCAATTTACAATATTGCGGGAATTAATAAACCTTCAACAAAAGAGCGTCGAGAATTAATTGCGAATAAAACATCAGGTTTCGAGAAAAATGAAGTGGTAGCTTCTACGGTAAAAAATCTTTTCCGTGATATTGATATTTATGATAATCGTGTCAATATTTTAGACATTAAATTTGTGAGTCCAATTGCTACAGATGGTTTCGCTGTTTATGATTATGAATTGAAAGATACAGTTGATGTAGATGGAATAGAATCTTATCGAATCAAATATTATCCGCGTCGCGAAGGAGAATTGACATTTAAAGGAGAATTATATATCTCGAAAGATGCCTATGCGGTAAAAGAAGTTGTGATGGAGACAACGAAAGAAATGAATGTGAATTTTGTGCGTAATATTTTCATGAATTTAGAATATGATATTCCAAACGATTCTATTTTCTATCCGAAAAAAGAATACGCGATGTTGGATATGTCGTTGTTGAGTAAAAAGGAAAGTGCGAAAGGAATTTTTGCGCATAAAACGGTGAATTATTACAATTACGATTTCGATACAACACATCCCGAAGCTTTTTATTACGAGAAATTAGATCCAGCAAAAGCTGCGCTTAACGAAAAAGATAATCAGTTTTGGGCAGAAAATCGTCCTGAAGCTTTAACAAAAGATCAAGAAGGGATTTACGAAACATTAGAACAATTAAATAAAGTACCAAAATTCAATAATATTGTGAAAGCAATCGAGATTTTTGGTTCTGGATATTACAATGTCGGAAATGCAATTGATATCGGGAATTTATATTCGTCTTTTGGATACAACCAAATCGAAGGTTTCCGTTTGAGAGCTGGAGCTCGTACATATTTTTCGCAAAATGATATGTGGCGTGCGCAAGGTTTCTTGGCATATGGTTTTCGAGATGAAAAATTCAAATATGGAGCAGATTTTCGTTATATGTTCAATAAATATAATCGTTTTCAAGTCGGTATCGGAACAAAACGTGATGTAGAACAATTGGCTGCAACGTTAACGGCTTCTGACGGAATTATGACGCGTAGTTTTGCTTCGTCATCAATCATCAATCAAGGAGATAATACATTTTTGAGTAATAATAATTTGACAAATGTGTATGCATCGATTGAACCTTGGAAAAATGTAACATTTCGTGTTGATGGAAATTATCAATTAATCAAACCAGCAGATGCAGAACATTTCTCGATTGGATATGAAAAAAATGGTCAGATTAAAGAAACTTTAACAAATTCAAGTGTAAGTGTTTCGGTAATTGCTCGTCCAGGTGCAAAATATTCGCAATATGGAATTGATCGTTACGAAATGACAACACTTGCTCCAACATTAATGTTGCGTTATACAAAAGGATTGAAAGGTGTAATTAATTCAGATTTTGAATATGATAAATTACAATTTTTATATACACAACCAATTTTGATTGGATCTTTTGGTAAATCATTGGTAACTGTAGAAGCAGGAAAAACATTTCAAGGTGTTCCTTTATCATTAATGAGTGCGTTACCTGGAAATGAGAGTTACGGACAAGTTTATGGTACATTTTCACAATTAGATTATTATGAATTTGTAACAGATGAATATGTAACGATGAACTGGGAACATCATTTTAACGGTTGGATTTTGAATAAAGTTCCGTTAATCAAAAAATTAAAATTAAGAGAAGTAGGATTCTTGAGAGCGGCTTACGGAGACATTTCGGAGAAAAGTAAAGCTATTAATCGTTCGACGATACAATATTTTGCACCAAATCAACAAATATACTACGAATACGGGTTTGGAATCGAAAACATTGGTTTTGGAAACATTAGACCAATACGTGTTGATTTTAATTGGCGCGGAAATTATAATAATTTGCCAGATGTTCGTAAATTTGGCATCACAATCGGTTTAGATTGGAATTTTTAGAAAATAAATAATAAAAAAAAGAATATTACAATGACTTTTGATGCAATCATCGAAATCCCAAGAGGATCTCGCAACAAATACGAAATGGATCACGAAACAGGAAGAATTCGTTTTGATCGTGTTTTATACTCTCCAATGTTCTACCCAGCTGATTATGGTTTCGTAGAAAATACATTAGGATTAGACGGAGATCCAATTGACGTATTAGTTTTCTTAACAGAACCTACTGTTCCTGGATGTGTAATCGAAGTAAAAACAATCGGTGTTCTTAAAATGTCTGATGACAAAGGACAAGATGAAAAATTAATTTGTGTACCAGTTGCTGATCCAACATGGAACCAATTAGAAAACATCACTGATATGAATCCTCACACATTGAAAGAAGTTGAGCACTTTTTCAGAGTTTATAAAGACTTAGAAAATAAAACAACAACAATTGAAGGGTACGGTGATAAAGCAGAAGCAGAACAATTATTGCAAGATGCAAGAGAGCGTTTCGTACCAGCTCACTAAGAAATAATTTACAATTTCATATAAATAGTCCTCATTTTTTGAGGACTATTTTTTTTGAAATCGTTTTAACACTATTCTCTTTGTATATTAATTTTTAGTTATTAATTTCAATATTAATTAATACTTAGTGAAATTATGAAGAAAAAACTTACGCTTTCCTTAGCATTGCTAGGGCAGATAATTTTTGCCCAATATGCAACACCAAACGATGGAAAAACATATCGAATAGCAGATCTTGATGCTTTAACAGATCAAATAACATTCGATCAAGAATCAAATAGTTATTTATTGACAAATGATTTAACAATTTCAGCAAACGATATTTTCTTATCTGATACTGATTATAAATTGATTATTACAGATGGAAAATTAATTACGGTAGCAGGAAAAATTGAAATCAATGCTCCTAAAGAAGTTTTGTTTACTTCCGATAATCCAGGAACAACATATTTCAAAGGAATTAGATTAGAAGAAGGTGCTATTTCCAACTTTAATAATTTTAAAATGTTTTATGGAGGAGGAATTCGTTCTTTAAATGAATCCTTTACAATGAATAATTCAGAAGTTTCTTATCAAAATGCAGGTGCTGCAACTGGTGGCGCGATTAATTTTTCAAGAGGAAATCCAGTAATTAAGAATTCTGTTTTTAAACACAATATTACACCTGTGGTAGGTTCTGGAGCGAATCAGTCAGTGGCTTTAATTTTCGAAAATAATTATTTAGAAGATAATAATAAAGAAAACTCTAATCGTCCGCAAATTAATATGGGACCAAGTGGAGAAAATCAAACAACAATTATTAAAAATAATACAATTATAGGAAATAGAGCAAATACACGTGTTGGTGGAATTTCTGTTTCTAGTTTATTGAGTGTGGTTAGTTTTGCTCAAATAGAACATAATACGATAAAAGACAATCGTTATGGAATTACAATTACAGGCGTTACTGCGGGAGGAAATATTATTGGAAACATTATAGAAAATAATAATACTGAAAATCTACCAAATTTAGGAGGTAGTGGAATTTCTATTTCTCAAACAGCAACAACACCGCAAACATCTGTAACAATAAAAGGAAATACAATAAAAGGAAACCTTTGGGGAATTACAATTATCGGTAACGGAACCAATATAGATATGACCAATGGATACAATGTTTTCGAAAACAATGGAAATACAGGTGCAGATTATGCATTGTATAATAATTCTGCAAATAATATAAAGGCGCAAGGTAATTGCTGGGATCCTATTCTAACAGATGAAAGAGTAGAAAATGTTATTTTTCATAAACCAGATAATTCTGCATTAGGCTTAGTGGATTATTCAAATTATGCTTGTCTTTTAAGTACAAATGAAGTGAAATTAGATAAATTAAAGCTTTATCCAAATCCTAATAATGGAACATTTATAGTTGATACAAAAGAAAAATCTCCTTATCAAATTTTAGATATTAATGGACGAACGTTAAAACAAGGTGATTTAAAAATAGGTCAAAATTCTATTCAAACAAATTTACCAAAAGGTATTTATCTTATAAGAACAAACCAAACAACTTCTAAAGTTGTTGTAAAGTAACAATTTTTAATAGATAGTTTTATGAAGGATATTATTTAAAATAATATCCTTCAATTTTATATTCTATAATCATAAAAAAATATAATTTTTTCCTCCCATTCTATCAACTATTTCCAAAA
Organism: Empedobacter falsenii; assembly: GCF_013488205.1. Lineage (NCBI taxonomy): Bacteria > Pseudomonadati > Bacteroidota > Flavobacteriia > Flavobacteriales > Weeksellaceae > Empedobacter > Empedobacter falsenii. The sequence continues at coordinate 199,871 of NZ_CP040908.1, forward strand.
ACATTTTTAAGTTTATAGAAATACTCACACATGAAATCGAAATTTTTATTAACACTAGGTTTAATCTCTACAACCATGAGTTTATCTGCTCAAACTAATCAACAAGTTTTAGAGTTGATTAACAAAGAAGTACAACAAAATTCTGAAGCTTATCAACAATTAAAAAAAGCAACCGAAACAATTGGACATCGCGCTACAGGAACAGAAAATGGACGAATAGCAGAAGAATATGCAGCAAATTTGTTACGTTCGTATGGTTATGATGTGTCTTTTCAAGAGTTTACATTTAGCGGTTGGAATCGTAAAAGTTTAGATTTAAAAATCAATAATCAATCTATAAAAGCCGTTGCTTTGGCGCATTCGCCAGCAAATGTTAGTCTTTCGGGAGAATTGATTGATTTGGGAAATGGACTTGAAGAAGATTACAAAAAGATTGGTGATAAAGTAAAAGGAAAGATTGTTTTTGCTGCGCTTGGTTTGTTGGAAGGAACGCCAAAAGAAATCGAAAATCTACATCGTTCAGAAAAAACAGCTTTAGCAGAGAAGTACGGAGCGAAAGGAATTATTTTGTTTAATCGTCCTGCTGGAGGAATTCTATTGACAGGAACGGCTTCTGTAACGGGAGAAATTATTAAAATTCCTGCAATTAACATCAGTTTAGAAGATGGATTGAAAATCAAAGAAAATCTATCAAAAGGAAAAGAAATTGCTAAAATCGAAATGAAAAATGATGTTGGACAGATGAAAGGTCGCAACATTATTGCAAAGAAAATCGGTTCTAAATTTCCAAATGAAAAAATAGTTCTTGGAGGGCATTTAGATAGTTGGGATTTAGCTACAGGAGCTATTGATAACGGTGTTGGAAGTTTTTCTGTAATGGATATTGCAAGAACGTATAAAAAGTTAAATCTTCAAAATGATCGAACAATAGAATTTGTTTTATTTATGGGCGAAGAAGTTGGTTTGATAGGTTCTAAATATTACGTCAATCAAGCGCTGAAAGATGGTTCTATCAATCAAATCAAAGCAATGTCGAATATGGATATGACAACAAATCCAAAGTCGTATTATTCGACAATGGAAAGTAATTTGCCTATTTTAACTGATTATGCGTATGATGTGCAAAAAGTGATTCCAGATTTTAAATTGAAAACATTTGCGAGTGTAGATTTACATTCAGATCATCAACCGTTTATGTTGCAAGGTGTGCCTATTATTGGGCTTTCGGATAGTCAATTTACAAAAGGAGCGTTAAATTGTTACCACGCAAATTGCGATACATTTGATTATGTAGAAGAAATTGGTTTGAAAAATAATGTGATTTTGGAAACCTATTTGTTGTATCGTTTGAGTAATTTGAAAGAAATTCCTTCAAAACGTTGGAACGAACAAGAAATTAAGGAAGCCTTAATCAAAGGAAATTTAGAAACTCCACTTCGTATTTCGGGCGATTGGAGATGGTAATATCAAAAAAATCCTTCAGAAATTCTGAAGGATTTTTTATTTATTTCTTTTTCAATTTTACGGTGAAATGTCTTAAAATTTCAGATTCCCACGAAATTTCATAACCTGAATTAATCTCATTTCGTCGATCAAAAATATTTTTCAACGCAACCGCGATATAATCCATATGACTTTGGAAATAAGTTCTTCTTGGAATTGCCAAACGCAGTAATTCTAATTTTGGATAACGATTTTCTCTCGTTTCAGGATCACGATCTGCCAAAATAGTTCCGATTTCTACACCACGAATTCCAGCTTCTTTGTACAATTCAATTCCCAAAGTTTGTGCAGGAAATTCTTCGCGCGTTACATTTGGTAAAAACTTTACAGCATCAACAAAGATGGCGTGTCCACCGATTGGTTGCTGAATTGGAATTCCAAATTCAATTAATTTATTCCCTAAATATTCAATTTGTTTGATACGTGATTGTAAATAAGAATATTCTGTCGATTCTTGCAAACCTTGTGCTAACGCAGCTAAATCGCGTCCAGCTAAACCGCCATAGCTTAAATATCCTTCGTATATAATTCCGAAATTCCCACAAATTTTATATAGCTCTTCATTATTCAGTGCAATAAATCCACCAATATTTACCAAACCATCTTTTTTCGCAGACATCGTCATTCCATCTCCATAAGAAAACATTTCTAAAACAATTTCTTTAATCGTTTTCGTTTTAAATTCTTCTTCTCTTTCTTTGATGAAATAAGCATTTTCAGCAAAACGAGCGCCATCAAAAAAGACTGGAATTCCATATTGATTAGACAATTCACGAACTTGACGAATATTTTCGATTGATACAGGTTGACCGCCAGAAGAATTACATGTAACAGTGATTAATGTAAATGGAATTTGTTCTTTTCCGTATTCTTTGTAGACATTTTCTAACTTTTGCAAATCGATATTTCCTTTGAAAGGATGAATCAATTCGCTGTCAAAAGCCTCATCAATAGTACAATCAATGGCGTGAGCTTTTCTAAATTCAATATGACCTTTTGTTGTATCAAAATGCGAGTTCCCAGGAACAACATGACCTTCTTTTACAAGAGCTGAAAACAATACATTTTCCGCTGCACGACCTTGATGCGTAGGTAAAAGAAACTCAAATCCAGTAATGGTATTGATGGTTTCTTTCAGTTTTAAGAAAGATTGAGAACCAGCATAGCTTTCGTCTCCAGTCATCATTGCAGACCACTGTTTGTCTGACATTGCTCCAGTTCCCGAATCAGTTAATAAATCAATAAATACTTTGTGGCTTTCTAGGTTAAATAGGTTGTAATCTTTTTCTTCGATCCACTTTTCGCGTTCTTCTCGAGTAGATTGATAAATTTCTTCGACCATTTTTATGCGAAATGGTTCGGCAAAAGGTAATTCCATTTTTCTTGTGTTTAATGTAAAACTAAGAAACCTTTAGAATATTATCAATTATTAATTGAAAATCATAAAAAAATCCTCTATCAAAAAGATAAAGGATTAAAAATTTTCTATAGCTCGTGTTAGTCAATAACAGGAACTGGTCGTTTGTTTTCGTTAATTGCAACTAATGTAAACGTTCCAGAAATCGCTTTATCACGTCCGTCACGATACATACTTTCGATAAAAACATCAATTTGTACATCCAAACTTGAGCGTCCTACACGTACTACTTTTCCTACCATTTCTACGATAGTTCCTGCAGGAATTGAATGTTTAAAATCAATTTTGTCACTACTTACTGTAACAATAGGTTTGCGACAAAAACGAGTTGCTGTCATAAAAGCAATTTCATCCATCAAATACATTACTGATCCTCCAAACATTGTGTTGTGGTGGTTTGTATCTCCAGGAAAAACAGCTTTGAAAATACGAGTTTCAGAATTGATGATACGTTGTTCAATCAACTCTTCTCTTGGTGTTTTTTCCACTTCCATTATCATATATTTACACGTTACTTTTCTTAATTAATTTTTGAGTTGATAATGTTTTTTTGTGGTGGTTTGATGATTTCATAGAACATAATTTTTACTTTTTTCGCGAAAGTTTTTGGTTAATTATTAACTCAATTTAGTGGCATTCTGACTTGTCAAAAATATTGATTTACAGTTGCGCGACAGTTCGTGATTTGCACACGATTCCCCATTAAGTTGAGCACGAATTTGATGCAAATATAAATTAGAAAAATGAAAATTTGCAGATTTATTGTGCCGAATTCGTTGGTTTGGAATAATTCGTGTAAATTCATTTTTCCGAATTTTTAATGAAGTAAGAAATAAGAATGAAAATAAAACCAATCAAAGATTTAGTTCATAATCTATCAGAATGGAATGAATTAATTTCTCAAACCAAAGATTTAACCGATAAAGTAGTTCAAGATGTTAATTTTTTGCGTCAAGAAATTAATTGGGAAGAGTATAATTTATGCAATACATCTTTTTTGGGTTGTAAGTTTAAACAACATGAAGCAATCTATTTAATAGAAAAAGGAGCATTCGTTTATCCAAAATTTGAATCAGTTCCCTATAATCCATATCGTGGAAAATTGTATACTTGGCAAGAGTTGATGGAAGGTTATGATCCGGATAATGACCAAAGTATAGATCTTAAAATTTATAAACATTTCAAAAAACATAAATATAATCCGTCTGTTTCAGAAGCTTTGGCGCAACGTTTACACGATTTGTCTATTGATGATGGTTTGCGTCGAATTTTGGAATATGACGATAATGGAATGACGAAGAAAAAAGTGGTTGGCTTTATGGGTGGACATTCTACTGCGCGCAATTCGGAGTTTTATAATGAAACCGCAAAAGCGGCGAAATTAGCTACTGAAAAAGGTTATTTTGTTGTTTCTGGTGGAGGTCCTGGAATTATGGAAGCCGCTAATTTAGGAGCTTATATGGCAAATTATTCGGATGAAGATTTGATGAATGCGATTAATATTTTGGCTGATTTAGATTTTATTGATGAAGATAAAACTGAATATTTGGCGAAGAATTTTATGACGAATGCTAAAAAAGTTTTAGAAATCTATCCAAATGGAGCAGAAAGTTTAGCAATTCCAACATGGTTTTATGGTCACGAACCGAGTAATTTATTTGCAACGAATATTGCGAAATATTTTTCTAATAGTATTCGAGAAGATATGTTGCTAACAATTAGTTTGTTCGGGTTGGTTTATGCGCCTGGAAGTGCTGGAACAACACAAGAAATTTTTCAGGAAGCAGCGCAAAATCATTATGGAACTTCAGGATATTATAGTCCAATGATTTTTTTGAGTAAGAAAAGATATGTAGAAGATACGGCGATTTATTCGGTTTTGCATCAATTAGCAATAGGAAAAGCATATAAGGAGTTACTATTTTTAACAGATAGTGCTGATTTAGCAATCGATTTTATCGAAAATCATCCACCAATTAAAGTTAATTAAAAAATAATTTAAAATATTTAAAATCGCGTAAATCACTTTATTATAGTAATTTATGTGGTTTTTATTTGTTTTTTGTCCGAATAAAATAAAATAATTTCGAATAATGTTTGGTATTTTAAATAATGAACGTATATTTGCAGTCCAATAACGCGAGATGGAGCAGTAGGTAGCTCGTCGGGCTCATAACCCGAAGGTCACAGGTTCGAGTCCTGTTCTCGCTACTAAATCGCGAGGTGGAGCAGTAGGTAGCTCGTCGGGCTCATAACCCGAAGGTCATCGGTTCGAGTCCGGTCCTCGCTACTACAAAGAGAGTTTCTAACAAGAAGCTCTCTTTTTTTATGTCTTTAACTGAAAATTAAGATTGGATAAACTATTTTTGCATCATGAATTTAGAAGAATACAAAAAACAATATAAATCAGATCAAGCAGTTGGTGCAATAGCGATCGAAAATCGCTTAAGAGAGGTCTATGGGACTTTAGAGCCTCGTTTTTATTCGCCACAAGTGATGTCTTTTCAAGGAGGAGATGATCCAATTGATGGCGTTGCGGTTTTTGATGTCAATGGTTATTATCATTTGGTGAGTTACGGAATGTCGCATTTATACTATTCTGAGGAAAGTGTAGGAGCGGATTTTAGTAAATGGGGATTTGAGTTTTCTTTCCGTGTGAAACCTGTTAAAGATGATAATGGTGAAGATCCTTTTTGGGTGGTTCAATTAATGAATAATTTGGGACGTTTTGTGAATGAAACAAAAGTTTGGTTTGATGAATACCAATTTTTGCCTTTAGGCGGTCCAATTCGTACAGATTCGGAAACGGACATTGTTGGTTTGGCTTTTATCAAGGATGATGATTTAGATGAAATTGATACGCCGCATGGAAAAGTTACATTTATACAAATGATTGGTTTGAATTCGGAACAATTGAAAAGATTGGAAGATAATTCAACCAAAGAAGAAATAATGTCAGTGATAGCTGAAATAAAGTCAGTTAATCCAAAATTTGTGTGTGAATTATAGTAGAATTTCTAAAATAAAACATATTTGCGTTAACCTATTTCTTAAATTATGTTAAATGTAAAAAACAGATTGTCAGTATTTTAAACTTGGTATTTGTTTTGATTATATCTAAATGTTAGTAGCACTAACAGTAGAATAAATTTTTCATAGGTTAGGTTAATAATTAGTAAAGCTAATTATGAAGCACTTCTTCGGAAGTGCTTTTTTTAGTATATTTAAGAAGAAAAAATAAAGATGTTTAAAAATTTATTCAACCGAAATAAAAATCAATCAAATAACAAAGAAGAATCAAAAACAATGACTTTCGAAGAAATTATTAATTCAGATAAACCAGTTTTGTTAGATTTTTTTGCAACTTGGTGTGGTCCTTGTCAAATGATGGGTCCAGTTTTGCAACAAGTGAAAGAAGAATTGGGAGATGATGTCAAAATCCTAAAAGTGGATGTTGATAAATATCAAGATTTAGCTGCACGATATCAAGTGCAAGGAGTTCCGACTTTTGCCATTTTCAAAAATGGTGAATTATTATGGAAACAAAGTGGAGCACGACCAAAAGAACAATTGGTTACAGAAATCAAAAAATATATTTAAAAATAGGTTTGCTTTGCAACCAAAGTCGATTAAAAAATCCGCTCATTGAGCGGATTTTTTGTTTCTTCTTATAAAGAATTTTTCTTTTTATTTTCTTTTACAATTCGATAAGCGATGTAAAGGAAGATCAACCAAACTGGAATTAATTCCACTGAAATTTTAAGTCCTGTAAACCACATAATTACTAAAATTCCAAATAAGAAAATTAGACAAATGTAATTACTGATAGGATACAAGAAAGATGGAAATAATGTTTTTGTGTTCTCTAAATTCTTTTGTTTTCTGTATTTAAGATGTGTTATCGAAATCATAATCCAGTTAATTACTAACGAAGAAACCACTAAAGACATCAATACATGGAAGGCGTTTTCTGGAATTATTTTATTAATCAAAATACAAATTGCAGCGAAAAAAGATGAAACTAAAATCGCCATAACAGGCACGTGATTTTTGTTTAATTTTTTCAAGAATTTAGGTGCATTTCCTTGCTCTGCCAAACCATACAACATTCTACTATTACTGTAAACAGAGCTGTTGTAAACTGATAAAGCCGCTGTCAAAACGATAATATTTAGTGCGTTTGCAATTAATTTTGAAAAATCAATCGTGTTACCAAAAATATTTAGTTTCAAATGATTCAAATTCTCAAAAACCATCACAAAAGGACTACTTTTATCCGTGATCGTTTCCCAAGGCGCCAACGAAAATAAGATAATTAATGCTCCAACATAGAAGATTAAAATTCTATAAATTACTTGATTGGTTGCTTTTGGAATTGTTTTTTCTGGATTTTTAGCTTCAGCAGCTGTGATTCCAATCAATTCTAAACCTCCAAAAGAGAACATAATAAGAGCCATTGCGGCAAATAATCCGCTAAAACCACCTTCACTATTACCAGATAACCAACCTTTAGGGAAAAAACCTCCATTGTTCCAAAGGTTTTGTATTGTTGCTTGTTCACCTCCAGTTCCGCTTATTAACAGATAAGCTCCAAAAATAATCATTGCAATAATCGCAATTACTTTGATGATAGAAAACCAAAATTCAGCTTCACCAAACATTTTTACAGATCCTAAATTCAATGCATTAATTATAATAAAAAAGAACAAACTTGAAGCCCATAATGGGATTTCTGGCCACCAAAATTGTACATAAATTCCGATTGCAGTCAACTCAGACATACTTACCAAAACATAAAGAATCCAATAATTCCAACCAGAAGCAAATCCAGCAAAAGATCCCCAATATTTATATGCAAAATGACTAAAACTTCCTGAAACAGGTTCGTTTACAACCATTTCTCCTAATTGACGCATGATGAAGAAGGCTATGATTCCTGCAATTGCATAACCTAAAATAACAGATGGTCCAGCTAAAACAGCAGCGGGTCCAATTCCTAAAAACAAACCAGTTCCAATCGCGCCACCTAAAGCAATCAATTGAATATGTCGGTTTGTAAGACCTCTTTGCAATTCTTTTTCCTCGGTATTTTTTATTTGACTCACGTGTGATGTATTAATTTGTTAAATATATGTAAAAACTATTTTTAAAAAGAACAATTTGAAGAATTGTCTTGTTTGAATTAATATTAAGAAAATGATTTGTAACGCTTTTTTATTCATGTTAAATCATCTAAAACTTGAAAAAATATTCAATAAAATTTCTAATTTTATAAAAATCAACCTTATGAAAAAACTACTTTTTACTTTTCTATTGACTCTATTTACCTCTGTTCAACTTTTTGCAGATGGTCCTTTTTTATATTCTTTGCCTTTTGGTTCGAGGGCTTATCTTGATGATACGATTTTAGAAAAAACGAAAGAAAAAGGAATTGATTATTCTACTTTCGAAAAATATTTGTTGGATAATAATATCGAATTAGGTAAGAAAGTTGGACTTCTTTCTGAACTCGAAGTTTATTTTGTGTTGAATGATAATCAAAAATCATATTTTGTTGACTATAAAGAGAAATTTAAAAAATCTGTTGGAAAGAAATTTGGAACGAAAACTCCACTTAACGAACGATTTTTAATTGCGTTGATGGATGATTGCGATACAGAATCTCCTAAAGTAGAAGTATATCAAAAATTTGTTGATGAAAATCCACAAAGTAAAACGATGCAATTTGTGAATGTTTTTGCTTATAATTTTAATCTTATTTGGGATATTGATAAAAAAGATTATTCTTCTATGAATGATTTTAAAGAGAAATACCAAGATAATTGTTTGCAAAATTTTGAGAGTTTCAACAATGATACTTCTGCCGATATTTTTTCTGAACTTGAGGAGATAATTACGTTAGGTTATAATTGCGATTATGCTTTGAAATGTCTTGCTCCAGCAAATAATCGATTGGATGTTTTGAATCAAAAAACAGAATTTATTTTAAATAAAATTGCAAATGCAGAACCAATTCCAAGAATGGTTGTAACGCAAAATGCTTCTCAAATTGGATTGTCGGCTTATGAATGGTTGGGCGAGGAAATGAAGTTAATTTCTAGCTTGAAAATTTCGGATGAAGAGAAAACTCTTGTGAATTATTTTGCCGTAAATGAAACATACAATTATATCAATCATGTCAACAATCTATATGTTTTATTTGAAGCGATTCAGAAAACGCCTTCACAATTAGCGAAATCTGCGAATAATAAATCTGTTGAAAAAATTGCTGCAAAAGATGATTGGAAGAAAATAAATCAATTGTATGATGTATTGAAAAAGAATTTTCAAAAAGACAATGAAATAGCTGTAGGTTCTAGCTCAAATCTTGATGATTTGCGTAATTTGATTTATTATTTGTATCTCAATCCAAAAGAATTGTCAAAAGTTTATCAAAACTAATTATAACCGAAATATTAAATTTTTTCAAAGACTTAAATTCGTAAATGTTGTAGATTTTATTTTAAATTTATCTTCTAAATAACAAAAAAATGAAATCAATTTATTTTCTTGGATTGGGAGCTTTAGGAGCAAAATATGCAGCGAGTTTTTATGAATATAATCCAGAAATTGTAAGTGTAATTGTAGATGAGGAGCGAAAAAATCGATACGAAAAATCGCAAATTTTTGTGAATGATAAAGCGTATGATTTTAATTATGTCACAAAAATCGAGGAGAATAATTATCCAGATTATATATTTTTAGTCGTTAAAAGTTCGCATTTACAGCAAGCGATAGAAGATATGAGGCCTTTTGTTGGTGAAAACACAATGATTGTAAGTTTGATGAACGGAATTTCTTCTGAACGTGTTTTGGCAGATCATTTTGGATGGGATCGTGTGGTGAATGCAGTTGCATATATGGATGCTGTAAAAGTTGATAATCGCGTGACGTTTTCGAGTATAGGAAAAATTATTTTTGGGAAAATGGATTCAATTAATCATGATAAATTAGTCGATTTACATGAATTGATGAATGTTGCTGAAATTCCAAATCAATTATCGGATGATATTCAGAAAGCGCAGTGGGCGAAATATTTGGTAAATGTTGTCGGAAATCAATTGACATTTTTGTTGGAGTTTCCATATGGACAATTTCGTACCAATCAACATCTCGAGGTTTTAATGGATATGATTTCTAATGAAGTTCTTGCAGTTGGGAATGCACATGGAGTTGCAATTGGTCAAGAAGAAGTGGATCGAATGAAATCTACAATGAAAATTGTGGATGAGTTTGGTAAAACTTCGATGTTACAAGATCGCGAAGCAAAAAGATATTCGGAAGTGGATGAATTTGCAGGCGAAATTATCAGTTTAGGAAAACAATATAATATTCCGACACCTTACAATGAATTCATTTATAATATGGTAAAATCAATTGAAGAAACATATTAAGAAATAGTCATAAAGTCATTCAAGTTTGGATGACTTTTTTATTTGAAATCGATTGCTTTTGGATAAGCAACTTTCTGAATAATATAAATCGATAACATAAAAAATATACTCATAATTAATGTTGCAACAGGTAAATATTTTATCGAGTCAGAAGGTAAAATCATTGGTAAAATAACCATTGCAAAAGCAGGAGGTAAGCGTAAATCTGTTAATTTCAAAATAAACATTACGATAATCAAATCGATCAAGCCAATGATTAACCAATTATCAAGATAATGCATCGTCAAACAACCAGCCATTGTAGCCATAAACATTACAAGAATACGTTTTAGACGTACAGTTAATTTTAATGTTGGGTTATTTAAAGATTCAAAAGAAATTACGATAATAGGAGGAATAGCAGAGAAGTGTGCAAAACCGCTAAAATAACAAGCTGCAAACCAAACTACACATAATCCGATTAACCATCTGTTATGGCTTGTATAAATCATTGGAATCGCATTTTCAGTTGGTTTTAGTTTGAATATTTTTATTGATAGAAAAAGTAACAAGACAAATAGAAATATCGCATATAGAAATACAAAAGATTCTGCATTTGTAACAATTGGTAATAATCCCGTAGCTAATGCTGGTGCAAGTTGACTTTTAAAAATTTTCAAGACAATTAACATCGCAACTAATACCAATGCTAATTTGAGTGATAATATAATTGGTAAAAAATTAATTCCAAATCCTAAAATAGCAGTTATGGATGGAAGTAAAAAAATATGAAATGGTCGTTGTAGCCATTTATTTTCTCGAAACGTTAAAATTCCGACAGATAATGCAGCAACTTCTGGTAAAATAATTTCTTTATCATCATAAATCATTGCCGCTCCAATCATGATTAAAATAAATAGAAAAGCAACGGAGTATGAGATAAAAGATTCTTTATTACCTAAGATAGATTTCATGAAATAAATGTATAAAAAAAACCTTTGCAAATATACAAAGGTTTTTGTCGGGGTGGCAGGATTCGAACCTGCGACCTCCTGCTCCCAAAGCAGGCGCGATGACCGGGCTACGCTACACCCCGATTCGGTCATTCAAAAAAAATGCGGAGAGACAGGGACTCGAACCCTGGCATCGGTTTCCCGATGACAGATTAGCAATCTGCTCCATTACCGCTCTGGCACCTCTCCTGGTTTTTAATAAAACGTGTGATCCAGTCAGGATTCGAACCTGAGACCTACTGCTTAGAAGGCAGTTGCTCTATCCAGCTGAGCTACTGGACCGATCCAAAAATTCATTGAATTTTGTCGGGGTGGCAGGATTCGAACCTGCGACCTCCTGCTCCCAAAGCAGGCGCGATGACCGGGCTACGCTACACCCCGATTCGGTCATTCTTTACGATAAATCTTTCTATTTTCGGATGAAAATTTTGTCGGGGTGGCAGGATTCGAACCTGCGACCTCCTGCTCCCAAAGCAGGCGCGATGACCGGGCTACGCTACACCCCGATAGATTTCATTATCGTGGGTGCAAATGTAAGGTGATTTTTGAAAATTAACCAAATATTTTTAAGAATATTTTTCGGAAACTTTCATATATGTTTCTAAATCTTTATCTCCTCTTCCTGAAAGGTTCAGAACCACAATGTCTTGCGGTTTAAAATTAATTTTTTCTAAAGCAGCTAAAGCATGAGAAGATTCTAATGCAGGAATGATTCCTTCCTCTTTTGTCAACATAAAAGCTGCTTCCAAGGCTTCATCATCTGTTGCATTTAAGAATTCTGCACGTCCAGTTTTGAACAAATGCGCATGTAAAGGACCAACTCCAGGATAGTCTAATCCAGCCGAAATTGAATAAGGTTCGACAATTTGTCCATCTTTATCTTGCATCAATAATGTTCGGCTTCCATGAATAATTCCTTCCGTTCCTTTGATCGTTGTAGCAGCAGTTTCTCCAGATTCTACGCCCAAACCTGCCGCTTCAACCGCGATTAATTTGACAGAATCATCATTTAAAAAATGATAAAAAGCTCCCGCAGCATTACTTCCGCCACCAACACAAGCAATCACGTAATCAGGATTTTCTTTCCCATATTTCTCTTTCATTTGTGCTTTAATTTCTTCCGAAATAATCGCTTGGAATTTTGTTACCATTGCAGGATAAGGATGAGGTCCAACGACAGAACCAATGATGTAAAAAGTTTCAGGATTATTAATCCAATAACGAATCGCTTCGTTCGTAGCATCTTTCAGAGTTTTACTACCTGATGTTGCTGGAATAACTTCTGCACCTAACATTTTCATTCGCGCAACATTTGGTGCTTGACGAGCAATGTCAATTTCTCCCATAAAAACGATACATTCTAATCCCATCAACGCACAGACTGTTGCAGTTGCAACACCGTGTTGTCCAGCGCCAGTTTCGGCAATAATTTTGGTTTTACCCATTCGTTTTGCTAAAAGTGCCTGACCAATCGCATTATTGATTTTATGCGCTCCTGTATGATTCAAATCTTCACGCTTTAATAAAATATTGGTGTTATATTTTTTTGAAAGATTTGGTGCAAAATACAATGGACTTGGTCGACCAACGTAATCTTTTAATAACAAATTAAATTCGTTTTTGAATTCGTCTGTATCGGTATATTTTGCTAAAGCTTCTGATAATTCTTCACAATTATGATGTAATAATTCTGGAATAAATGCTCCTCCAAATTCACCATAAAAACCTCTTTCGTCAACTTCGTATTTCATTTTGTTTATTTTTTAATTTTGTTCAATTCGTCCATCAATTGTATCGATAAACTGTTTTACTTCGTCAGTTTTTTTAATTCCTGGTGCTAACTCAAAACCACTATTGATATCAAATCCAATACATCTAGGATGTTGAAAATTTTTCAAGATAAATGCATCTTCCAATGTTATTCCTCCACTTAATAAAAAGGGTGTTGATAACTCATAGTTTGTTAATAATTGCCAATCAAATTTCTTTCCAGCTCCACCGTAATTACTTGATTTTGTGTCAAAAACAAAACTATCAACAACTTGTTGATAAGTGGTTAATTGTTGAAAATCTTCAATTGATTTTATACCAACAGCTTTCCAAATTTTAAAGTCTAAAAAGCTTTCATCAGTTAATAATTGTTGATGTTTTTGGTTGATTAATTCTTTACAAAAATCTGCTGTTTCATCTCCATGTAATTGCACAACATCTAATTTATATTGTTCAACTTTTTCAAGAATATTTTCGATGGATTCATTCACGAAAACACCAACTTTTTCTGCATTTGGAAAAATTTCAAAAATAGATTCATCTTCTACAAATCGTTTTGATTTTGGATAGAAAATAAAGCCAACATAATCGGGTTCGATTGCTGCAATTTCTTTGAAATTTTCGATGTTATTGTTTCCGCAAACTTTTATTTGAAAACGTTTCATTTCGATTCTTTTACAAATTGTTCAAATGCTTCGGTCGGATTTTCAGCTTTCATAAAATTTTCACCAATCAAAAATGCCTGAAATCCAGCTTGTCTTAATTCTTTTACTGTTTTAGGATCAGAAATTCCGCTTTCAGCAACTTTGATTAAATCGGTTGGTAATTGTTTCAAAATCTGTTTTGATTTTTCGATATCAACTTCAAAATTTTTCAAATTACGGTTGTTAATTCCAATCAAATCGATGAATTCATTTACTTTTTCCAATTGATCTTCCGAATGTAATTCTAACAAAACTTCCAAACCAATTTCTTTTGCTGTTTTCGCTAAATGATACACTTCATCTTTCGTCAAACATTCTGCAATCAACAACATCAAATCCGCACCAATTGCTTTGGTTTCGTAAACTTGAAATTCATCAACAATAAAATCTTTGCGCAAAACTGGAATATTTAAAACTTCTTTTGCTTGTTGTAAATCATCAAAACTTCCTCCAAAAAATTCTTCATCTGTCAAAACAGAAATCACAGAAGCACCATATTTTTCGTAACCCGAAACAACTTCTTTTACGTTTGCATCTTTGTTAATAAAACCTTTTGAAGGTGATTTTCGCTTAAACTCTGCAATAATTCCAGATTTTGATTTATCTAAAATTGAAGCTTTTGCAGATTTTACAGGAAGCAAGAAATTTTCTGAATTTTTAAAACTTTCGATTGATTGAGTTTTCTGTTTTTCTAAAATTTCAACACGTTTTTGCGCGACAATTTCGTCTAATATCGTTTTCATGGTTTCATTAATTTTTGGAATACATTTAATGCTTTTTTACTATCTAAACTTTCGTTTGCAATCGCTACACATTCTATTAAATCTTTGGTTGGATAAATTGTTTTAAGCGCTAAAGCAGCATTTGCTAACACAACTTCTTTTTGTGCTTGAGTTGAATTTCCTTCTAAAACACTCAAAAATATTTTAGAATTTTCTTCGATTGATTTTCCGCCTTTTATCTCATCTGGTTGAAGAATACTTAAACCAAAATCTTTACTTTCTAAAACAAATTCACCTGAATTATTGTACACTTTTGTAGGCGAAGTCAACGAAATTTCGTCATAACCAGCCAACGCAGTCGAAATCGAATATTTCACACCCGAATTTTGCATCACATAATGGTATAATCGCGCAGTTTTTACATCATACGTTCCTAAATTTTGAAATTCTGGTTGAACTGGATTCACCAAAGGTCCCATTAAATTGAAAAATGTTTTTACTGCCAAACCTTTTCTAATCGGAGCAACTTTCGCCAAAGCAGGATGGAAAAGAGGCGCATGTAAAAATGTAATTCCGACCTCTTCAAATTCACGCTTTAATTTATCTTGATTAACAGAAAATTCGTAACCAAAATTATCCAACATATTCGAAGAACCGCTCACAGACGACGCTCCATAATTTCCTTGTTTGATAATTTTTTCTCCAGCTCCGGCCAAAACAAAACAACTCAAAGTCGAAATATTAAACGTGTCTTTTCCATCGCCGCCCGTTCCTACAACATCAATCGCTTGCTTTGGTAAATCAACTTTGATGCATAAATCTAACAACGCTCGACGATAGCCTTTTAACTCCTCCAACGTAATGTTGCGCATATTAAAAATGGTTACAAAAGAAGCTAATTCGACTGCTGAATATTTTTCTTCCGAAATTTCCACCATAATTTGATACGCTTCATCTTCGCTCAAGGTATAATTTTCGAATAATAAATTTAATAATTTTTTCATCGTTTTAAACTTCTAACCAATTCTTAATCATCTCATCTCCAAGTGGCGTCAAAATAGATTCTGGATGAAACTGAACACCACGGACATCATAGGTTTTGTGACGCAAAGCCATGATTTCTCCTTTTGGACCAATTGCTGTAATTTCTAATTCTTCAGGAAAATCTTCGTTCGAAACTACCCAAGAATGGTAACGTCCAACTTCTAATTTTTTCGGTAAATTATGGAATAACACTTCGTCTTTTATCACTTCAATTGTTGATTCAACTCCATGAAAAACTTCTTGCGTATTTAATAATTTTCCTCCAAAAACCTCTCCAATTGCTTGTTGACCTAAACAAACTCCAAAAATTGATTTTGTTGCAGCATATTTTTCGATGATTGGTTTTAATAAATTGGCTTCATCAGGGATTCCTGGGCCAGGAGAAAGTAATATTTTATCATAATTATTTACCTCTTCCAAAGCGATTCCATCATTGCGAACAACGGTAATATCATCGGCGAATTTCTTTAGTGAATGCACTAAATTGTATGTAAATGAATCGTAATTATCGATAACTAAAATTTTCATAGTTTATAGGTTTTGAGCGATTTCTATTGAACGACGAAGCGCTCCTAATTTATGATTGACTTCTTGTAATTCATTTTCTTCAATGGATTTGGAAACAACTCCAGCACCAGCCTGAAAATATAAGGTATTTTGTTTGCTGACGAACGTACGAATTGCAATCGCCATATTGATATCTCCGTTGAATCCTAAATAGCCAATTCCGCCACCGTAAACGCCACGATTTTGATTTTCGTAACCGTCTAACAATTCCATTGCTTTGAATTTTGGTGCGCCAGAAAGCGTTCCGGCTGGAAAAGAATCTGCAAAAACTTTCATTGTATTCACACTTGGATCCAATTGAGCAGTTACTTTCGAAACCATGTGAATAACGTGAGAGAAATACTGAATTTCTTTGTATTGCGCGACTTTTACATCAGCAGAATTTCGACTCAAATCATTTCGAGCTAAATCGACTAACATCACATGTTCTTCGTTTTCTTTAGGATCAGCGATTAATTTTTCGGTTAACTCTTTGTCCAAAGTTGGACTTCCTGTTCTACGAACTGTTCCTGCAATTGGATGAATTTCTGCATGATTATTATTAATAATAATTTGCGCTTCTGGCGAAGAACCGAAGATTTTATAATTCCCATAGTCGAAATAAAACAAATAAGGCGAAGGATTTACCGAACGTAAAATGCGGTAAACATTGAATTCATCACCCGAAAATTTTTGTTTGAATTGACGAGAAGGAACAATCTGAAAAACATCTCCACGGAAACAAGATTGTTTACATTTTGTTACCATTTCTTTGAATTCATCATCTGTTAAATTCGATTGAATTTCAGATTCGACATTAAATGGATATTCAACAATTGATTTGTTATGAACAACACTTTTAATTTCAGAAAATTTAGAAATTGTTTCTTCATTTTGATATTCGATAAACTGAATTTCGTTATGAAAATGATTGAAGACCACAATATTTTGATAGAATGAATATGAAAATTCTGGGATCGTTGCTTCATTTCCTTTTGCCGAAAATTTTACTGTTTCGAAATGAGGAATCGCATCCCAAGCAATGTATCCGAATAAACCATTTACAGGTAAATCTTCTCCATTTTGAATAATGAATTGATTTGTGAATTCTTTGAATTTCTCTGTCAATTCCTGATCATTCAACGCATATTCTTTTGTTTCGCCATTTGCATACGTTTCATTTACCATTCCGTTTGTAACCTTAAAAGTTGCGATCGGATTAAGGCAAATAAAAGAGTTAGCATCTGTCTTCGAATGATAGTCAGAACTCTCTAATAATAAGGCGTTCGGATAAATATCTCGAAGTTTCAAATAAAGCTGAACAGGAGTCGTTAAATCCGCTAAAACAGTTTCTTTCTGTATTTTAAAAGTTAAATTCATTTGTTAAATATTTAGGTTTAGAGCACAAAAAAAGGCTTGTCGGTTACGACAAGCCTTTTCTACATATAACTGCATAGAGGTCTTACGAACCAACGCTTTGTTGTTCGATATTCCACCACCAGTTATTTGTAAATAATGTTTTCATTGGGACAAATTTAGAAAGGATTTTGAATTGTACAAATTATTTTTTGATAAATTTTTTAGTTGAGTGAACAATTGATATTTTTGAGTGAATAATAAAAACACAAACAAAATGGAATATAATTATAACAATCTGATTGTTGAAGTAGAAAATAAAATTGCGTTAGTTACTTTAAATCGTCCGCAAGCGTTAAATGCGTTGAACAAAGATTTATTAGATGATATTTCAAACTTTTTTACTGATGCGGATTCAGATCCTGCTATTCGAGTAATTATTTTGACTGGTTCTGGTGAGAAATCTTTCGTTGCTGGTGCTGATATCAAAGAATTTGCAAGTTTTGATGGTCGTCAAGGTGAGCAATTAGCTGCAAAAGGACAAGAAAATGTTTTTGATAAAATTGAAAACTCTAAGAAACCTGTAATCGCTGCAGTGAATGGTTTCGCTTTAGGGGGAGGTTTAGAATTAGCGATGGCTTCCCATTTTCGTATTGCATCAACTAATGCAAAATTAGGATTACCAGAGGTTACATTAGGTTTGATTCCTGGTTACGGAGGAACGCAACGTTTGCCAAAATTAATTGGAAAAGGTCGTGCAATGCAGGCAATTATGACAGCAGATATGTTTACAGCTGAGCGCGCATATGAAATTGGTTTAGTGAACGAAGTTATTGAACAAGCTGAATTAATCAACCGTGCGAAAGAAATTGCGACTAAGATCTCTAGAAATTCTTCTGTAGCGATTCGTCATGCGATTAGAGCAATTAATGCGTCGGATAAAGACAATGGTTTTGAGGTTGAAATTGAAAGTTTCGGAAATTTATTTGATGAAGAAGATTTCAAAGAAGGAACAACTGCTTTTGTAGAGAAAAGAAAACCTAATTTTAAGTAAATTTTAATTTAAAATAGTTCATATAAAAGCTTCAAGATTACTTGAAGCTTTTTAATTTTACATCATGAAAAAAATAGTTGTTGGATTCATTTTGATGATGAGTTCTATTGTGTTTTCACAAGAAATTTATCAAGTTATAGCACAAGAAGGATTGACTGTTAGAACAAGTCCGAATGGAAAACGAATTGGTAAAATTCCGTATGGATATCCTGTTAAAATTTCAGAAAAAGGTGAAGCGTTTGCAATTAAAGATAATGGGAAAGCAAAAAGTGGAAACTGGGTGAAATTAGATGTTAGCTCGTCTAAATTAATTTTGGATGAAGGAGTTAATGATTCTTCTGCTCAAGGCGATTTGTATGCGTTTAGTGGTTATTTAATCACACAACAAAATTTTGTCAATCAATTCGAAACAGAAATTTCTACGCACCCAGCTTTTAGCGAATTTTATTTAGCAACAGCTTACAAATGCTTCGCAATTAAAGGCGACTTTTTTGGTGACGGTGTGGTGGATTATTTATATAGAATGATTGATACAAAAGGAAATATCCGTTTATTTATTGTGAATAATATGAAAAAAGGAAGTCAAATTTATGGTTTGGGAGGAGCAAAAGATCCGTTCAAAATTACAAATTATGATTTCGGAACGTTGATGATGATTCCAAAAGGAACGCCAC
Organism: Empedobacter falsenii; assembly: GCF_013488205.1. NCBI lineage: Bacteria > Pseudomonadati > Bacteroidota > Flavobacteriia > Flavobacteriales > Weeksellaceae > Empedobacter > Empedobacter falsenii. The sequence goes on from NZ_CP040908.1 coordinate 219,086, forward strand.
TTTATTCGAATTATAAAGATGGAGTGAAACGAAATTTAAATGGAGTTTCTAAAAATGAAATCGTAACTTTAGATTATGATGCGATTTATGTGCATCAAGATAACGCAAAAGAAGGAGGATTTATTTACCGAAAAGATGGTAAATGGAATTGGCTGAACCAAAAATAAAACTAAAATAATTATGCAAAATATAGAAGGTAAAGTAGCTTATATAACGGGCGGAACAAAAGGAATTGGATTAGGAATTGCAAAATCATTGGTAGAAAATGGTTTGAAAGTGGCAATTTCTGGACGAAACATTGATGATGTTGAAAAAGCTCGTCATTATTTAGGAAATCAAAACGTATTGGCTATTCAGTCGGATGTGAGACATTTCGAAGATGAACAAAATGCAATTGAGCAAATTATTTCTGCGTTTGGACGTTTGGATATTGTGATTGCAAATGCTGGTTTAGGAAAATTTGCACCAGTTGATGAACTTTCTTTAGAAGATTGGAATGCGATGATTGATACTAATCTAACAGGAGTTTTTCATACGATAAAAGCGTCTGTTGAAGCACTAAAAGTTTCGAAAGGATATTATATTTCGATTGCTTCTTTGGCGGGAACAAATTTCTTTGCGAATGGAGCGGGTTACAATGCTTCGAAATTTGGCGTTGTAGGTTTTACACAAGCTGCGATGTTAGATTTGAGAAATTATGATATCAAATGTACAACGATTATGCCTGGTTCTGTGACTTCAAACTTTAATGATCATGTGCCAAATTCGGAGGATGGATGGAAAATTCAGCCCGAAGATTTAGGACAAATGGTAGTTGATTTATTGAAAATGAATCCAAATGTTTTGCCAAGTAAAATAGAAGTTCGTCCTACGAAAACAAAATAATTTAAAGATCTCGATAAGAGATCTTTTTTTATGAAAAAAATATTTCGTAATTACCAATAGTTTACATAGTTTCGTGGAAAAATAAGAATACAATAAAGGTATTTTTTTAACGAGCACTTTTTAATGAATTTTAAAAAATCAGTCAATCATTTTCGTCGTACAATTATGCGTCGATTAACAGGAGGAATAGGTGATGGTAATTTGCCAAAGATAGACAAAGAAAAACCTCTTGAACTTAATAGAGTACTGATAAACAGACCCAATCAACGTCTGGGAAATATTCTATTGATTACACCTTTGATTCAGGAAATTATCCGATATAATCCTGGTGTTAAAATTGACTTATTTGTAAAAGGTAAGGTTGCTCCGATTATTTTTGAGAACTATCCTCAAGTTGATCAAATTATTGAATTACCTAAAAAACCTTTCAAAGAATTGATTCAATACGCTAAAGTTTGGCTAAAAATCAAAAAAAAGAATTACGATTTAGTCATTAATGTTGATAAAAATTCATCTTCAGGACGACTTTCAACTTCTTTTGCGAATTCTAAGTATAAAATTTTTGGAAATGAATTTGAAATGAATTCGAATCAAGAAATTCATATTCATCAAGCGCAATATCCAGTTTATGTGTTTAGAAAATTCTTAGAATTATTTAAAAATAAAGAAGGAAATTTAGATAATCCAACTCTAAATATTCAGTTAACAGAGCAAGAGTCTACAAAAGGAATAGAAATGTTAAATGAATTGATTCAAGATCCTTCAAAGAGAACGTTGGCGTTTTTTACGTATGCAACAGGTGTAAAATGTTATGATGAGGAATGGTGGATAGAATTTTATAATTTATTTTATCCAAAATATTCGCAAGAATATAATTTAATTGAAATTTTACCTGTCGAAAATATTTCGATGCTAAATCATAGATTGCCTACTTATTACAGTAAAGATGTGAGAGAAATTGCAGCTGTGATGAAAAGTTGCGAATTTGTGATTGCAGCCGATTCTGGTATGATGCATTTGAGTTGTGCAGCGCCTACAAAAACAATTGGTTTGTTTAAAGATCAAAGCTTCTTAGAGCGTTATAAACCTTATGGAATAGGAAATGCTGTAGTCTTGATTAATAATGAAGATAAGGGTATTCTTGTTCAAGAAATGGATAAATTATTGGTTTAAAAAAAAACTGTTTTTTATCATCAAACAAAGTTCGTTTCGATTTGATATGAAATAAATTAGCTTCAACAAAAATATTTTAATTTCGTTTGATTATTTCATAGCTTTGTCCTCTGAAATAATTTAAAAATGTCAACAGAGTTTACAATTATCATCCCAATTTATAATGAGGAAGATAACTTGATAAGATTGGAAGAAACAATGAATCAATATCTGTCAAAGTCAATAAAACGGACTGAAATTTTATTGATTAATGATGGTTCTAAAGACAAAAGTTTGGCTCTTATCAAAGAGATTTGTAATAGAAATCAAGCTTTTCATTATATTTCTTTTGACAAAAATTATGGTTTATCTGCAGCTATAAAAGCTGGTTTTGATACAGTGGAATCAAAATGGGTTGGTTATATCGATGCGGATTTACAGACTGATCCAGAAGATTTCAATAAATTATTAGCGTTAGCAGATCAATATGATTTGGTGACTGGAGTTCGTGCAGATCGCAAAGATTCTTTCGTGAAAAACATGTCATCTAAAATTGCCAATTCTATTCGTAGAGCATTTACCAATGATGGAATGGATGATACGGGTTGTCCATTAAAAGTTATAGATGCTGAAAAAGCGAAAAAAATTCCGATGTTCAAAGGATTGCACCGTTTTTTACCAGCTATGATTTTATTACAAAATGGAACGGTTACTCAAGTTCCTGTCAAGCATTTTCCTCGTATTGCAGGCGAATCAAAATTCAATTTATGGAACCGTTTATTAGGACCGTTAATGGATTGTTTTGCATTTGTTTGGATGAAGAAAAAATACATCAATTATAAAATTCAAGAAAGAGCGTAATGCCAAATTGGGTTATCATCAGTATTGGTTTTCTTGCACAAGCACTTTTTTCGAGTCGTCTTATTTTACAATGGATTGTTTCCGAAAAGAATAAGAAAGTTCTTACACCAAAATTATTTTGGGAAGTTAGCTTGTTTGCCTCTGTTTTGCTATTTTTATATGGTTATTTACGTCATGATTTTTCGATTATGTTGGGACAAACATTGACGTATTATATCTATATAAGAAATATTCAACTTCAAAATCATTGGAAAGAATTTCCGAAAATAGTACGCATTTTCTTGTATATTTTTCCTGCATTAATTGTTTTATATGGTTTCAATAACGGAATTTTTGATGTAGATTTATTATTCAAAAACGAAAAAATTCCGATGTGGCTTTTATCTTTAGGAGTCGTATCTCAGGTACTTTTCACATTTCGTTTCGTCTATCAATGGATTTATTCCGAACGAAAACACGAATCGCAATTACCAATGGGATTTTGGGCCATTAGTTTAACAGGATCATTGTTGATTTTAACTTACGCGATTATTCGAAAAGATCCCGTCTTATTTGTTGGTCATTTTATGGGATTTATCGTTTATGCTCGAAATATATTAATCAAACGAAAAGAAAAAAATGGTTCAGTGGATTAAGCAAAATTCAGTTTTATTTTTAATCATCGTAACAATTTTGATGTTGTTTGTCAATCTTGGCGTTTTACAAACGAACATTATGGAAGCTCGAAACATTATTTCGGCGCGAGAAATGGTACACGATGGAAACTGGATTTTTACTACGCTTAACGGCTTGCCTCGCTATGAAAAGCCACCTTTACCAACTTGGATTACCGCTGCTTTTGGAAGTGTTTTTGGTTTCGAAAACTTTTTTTGGTTACGCATTCCAGTTGTTCTAATTACCATTTTATTGGTCGTTTGGTTCTATAAAACATTAACGCATTTCGATTTAACAAAACAACAAGTTGTTAATTCTTCATTGGTTTTAATTACTTCATTTTACGTGTTTTTCTCTGGAAGAGACAACAATTGGGACATGTACACGCATAGTTTTGTGATGGGAGCGATATTGTTTTTAGTGAAAGAATTTCAATCATCAAAATTTAATTTTTTCAACTTTATTGCTGCATTTTTCTTGTTAGGATGTTCGATAATGAGCAAAGGTCCAGTTTCGTTGTATGCGTTATTTTTACCGTTTTTAATTGCTTATTTTATTGTTTATAGATACAAATTAGGAAGAAATTTAGGAATCACAATTTTAACGATAATATTAGGTTGCGTTGTAGGATTTGCATGGATGATGTATGTCAAATACTTTGATGCAGAACATTTTTTAGCAGCTTCTCAAAAAGAAGTAAACAATTGGCACAGTTACAACACTCGCCCAATTTATTATTATTGGAGTTTCTTTACGCAATCGGGTTTATGGACAATTCCAGCTTTGGTTAGCTTGATTTATCCTTATCTAAAAAATAAAGTTGCAAACAAAAAAGCTTATCAATTTGCTTGGTTATGGACAATTTTATCGGTGGTTTTATTATCTGTAATTCCAGAAAAAAAATCAAGATATTTATTACCAGTTTTAATTCCATTAGCGATGAATATTGGCTTTTACATCGAATATTTACGATTAGAATTCAAAAATTTATCAAATAAAACCGAACGATATTTTACCAATTTTACGTTTGGTTTATACGGAATAATAGGAATTGCGATTTCAGTTGGTGTTTTTATTTATACAAAAGATCGTTTGTCAGAATTTTTAGTTTGGTCGATTCCTTTTGCTATTGTTGGATTCATTTTAGGAATCTCAATTTTTAAAGGATTAAAGATAAAATCATTTGAACAGATATTTTACTCAACTATTTTATTGATGTGCTCGGTTGTTGCATTTGGATTTCCACTTTCTAAATTAACTTTTTCCGAAGAGTTGTATTCTTCTGCTAAAAATCTAAAGAAATTAGAACAACAAAATCAAATTAAAACATACGAATGGCAAAGTTTTGTTCCAGAAATAGTGTTGAATTATGGGACTTCAATTCCTGCAATTAACGATGGAAAGAAAACTATTTTCCCGAAAGAAGAGAAGTTTGGAATGTTAGCAAGTCCGTCAGATTCTACTTTTTTTGCGGATCATTTCAATAATTATTCAATCAAAAAAATTGGTGTGGTCGATTTGAATCATTCTTCAAAAGATCAAAAAAATTATAACGATCGTATTCAAAGAAACTATTATTTGATTCAAAAAAAGTGATTAAATTTCGAGTAAAATTTTTAGCTTAAATTTTCGTTATTCTAATAAAATCTTTTGCAGTTTCGGATTCTATTTTTTCTATGTTTTTGGTTAGTGAGCAGTTTTGTTTTTGCTCAACATTTTGGGTGGAAAAATCCTAATTTTAAACAAGATTCTGTTCAACTTTCTGATACGATAAAACTGCAAAATAAAGGAATTTTATCCGAAAAATTTCAAATTTTAGATTCAACAGGAAATCCAATTTTAAAAGAATTTTATACGATAAATTTCGAACGAAACGAAGTTTATTTCAATTCATCAATCGCCAAACAAATGGTGAAAATTCAGTATTTCGTTAATCCAAAATTAGCCGAATCTGTTTTTTATGCTAAAAATCCGAACATTATTGTCAACGATGCGAAACCAGTTGATATTTTTCATCAAATAGAACCGAATTCTAAACAAGCGAACAAAGATGTTTTTGATGGTTTGAATAGCAAAGGTTCGATGGTTCGTGGAATTCGTTTTGGAAATAATCAAAGTGCGTCTGTGCAATCTTCTTTGGATTTGGAATTGTCTGGAAAATTATCGGACGATATTACAGTAAATGCAGCAATTGCGGATAATAATGTGCCAATAGAATCGGATGGATACACGCAAAATTTGCAAGAATTTGACAAAGTTTACATTGAATTAGCGAGTAAAAACTCAAAAATTCGAGCTGGTCATATTGATATTAATACGAATCAAGAACGAGATTTTTTCAATCCATTCAATCAAAAAGTAACAGGTTTACAATTATCAACTCAGTTGAAAGGCGAAAAATCGTCTACCAATATTTTTGCTTCGGGAAGTATTACACGAGGCGAATTTATGCGCGTTAATTTTGTTGGACAAGACGGAAATCAAGGTCCTTACAGGCTTTCTGGAAAAAATAACGAATTGTATGTGATTATTATTTCGGGAAGTGAAAAGGTTTATATAGATGGTGTTTTGTTAGAGCGTGGCGAGCAAAATGATTATGTGATTAATTACAATACGGGCGAAATTTCTTTTACTTCCAACCGATTGATTACGGCTAATACACGCATTAACGTGGAGTATTTGTACAATTCTCGAAATTATTCGCAAGTTTTACTTTATGGCGGCGCGGAATATGAATCGGAACGATTGAAATTGTCAGGTTTTTTCTTTTCTCAAGGAGATTCGAAAAATAATTCACTTGGAAATGATTTGACAGATACTGAAAAGCAAATTTTAGCAAATGCAGGAAATGATCCAGATAAAATGTACACCGTTTCTGCTGAAAAAACGACTTATGATTCGAATAAAATTTTGTATCGAAAAGTAAATCAAAATGGGTTAGATATTTTCGAATATTCGACAGATCCAAATGATGAATTGTATCAAGTGGCTTTCACGTATGTTGGTGCGAATCAAGGAAATTATCGACAAATAAATGCGAATCAGAATGGAAAAGTTTTTCAATATAACGAAGCAATTGCTGGCGTTTTACAAGGTGATTATGAGCCAATAAAGCAATTAATTTCGCCTAAAAAACTGCAGATTTATACGTTGAATGGTCAATATCAATTGAAAAATAATGGACATGTTGGTTTTAATTTAGGTTTGAGTAATTATGATCAAAATTTATTTTCTTCGATTGATGATCAAAACAATTCTGGTTTAGCAACTCGTGTTTATGGTGAAAAAACATTTTCTTTCAAAAATTGGAAAATTACACCTTATGCAGAATGGAATTTTATCAACAAAAATTATAAAAGTGCCGAGCGTTTACGAGCTGTTGAATTTGCTCGAGATTTTAATTTAGATCAAGAATTAAGTGGTGTTAATCAGAATTTTATCACAGCGAAAATTAATTCATCTTGGAAAGAAAAATTTAATGCGCAATATAAATTCGATTATCTTGAAAATACTGGTTTGTACAAAGGTTTGAGAAATCAACTTGATGCCAATTACAAAACTGAAAAAGATGAAATCGTTGCGCAAGCAAATATTTTATCAACAAAAGCAACGCCTCAAAATACCAATTTCGCGCGTTATATGATAGATGGAAAACGAAAAATTGGAAATAAATTTTGGGTTGGAGCGAGAGTTTGGGGTGAAAATAATGACATGGATGATTTGACAAAAAATCAAAAATCTGATTTGAGTTTTAAATGGAATGAATTTCAGTTGAAAGGAGGTTTTGTAGATTCGCTTGGACATAAAATTGATTTGACGGTTTATCAACGTCAAGACGATTCGGTTCGTTTAGGAACTTGGCAAAATATTCAACAAAGTAAAGGTGCTATTTTTAATTCAACTTTAATTCAAAAACAAAATCATCAATTAAGTTTAAATTTCCATTATAGACGAGTTAATTATCAATTTTTAGATGCGCCGAACGAAGATTTTATGACAGGAAGCGTGAAGTGGTACAAAGCTTTTTTCAATCAAGGTTTACAGTTAAATGTAGATTATGAAGTTGGAAGTGGAGTAGAGCCGCAGCGTGAATTTCAGTACGTAAAAGTTTCGGATGGAATGGGAATTTACAAATGGACAGATTATAACGGTGATGGAATTGAGCAAATTGATGAGTTTGAAGTGGCAGAATTTATTGATCAGGCAAATTATATTCGCGTTTATACGAACACAATCGAGTATTTGAAAACGAATAAAAATCAATTCAATTTTACGTTGCGTTTTCGTCCAAAACAAGTTTTCAATACCGAAAATGAATTTTGGAATCGTTGGATGTTTCAACAAAATATCTCGGCAAGTAATTCGTTGCGAAAGGAGGGAACGACCTTGGAATGGAATCCTTTTACGAATTCGGCTCAAATTTTAGGCAAAACAAGAAGTATTCGTTCGTCGATTTTCTTTAATCAAGGGACACAATATAAATGGTCGTCGAATTTTATTTACAATCAACAACAATCCAAAACGTATGTTTACACAGGTTCTGAATACCGTGATTCGGACAGTTATTTGTTGCAAACGCGTTACAAAATTTTGCAAGATTTAATCGTAAGTTTCGATACCGAATATATGGTGATTAACAGCGATTCTGAATTATTTTTGAGTAGAAGATACAAGTTAAATAATCTTCGTTTATCACCAAAAATCACTTATCAAACAGAAAAAAATCTTGTTGCGTCATTGTTTTATAATTATCAAAATAAGAAGAATGTTTCGGGTGAAGAGCAATTAAATCAGTCGGATTTAGGAACAGAAATTCAATGGAATAGTTCGGATAAAATGAGTTTGTTGGGAAGTTTTAGTTTTATCAACAATAAATTTATTGGAAATCAAGAATCTGTTGTTGGAAACCAAATGATGGAAGGTTTGCGCGCTGGAAATAATTTTGTTTGGCAGTTGCAAATTCAACGACAAATCACAAGTTTTTTGCAATTGAATATTTCATATGATGGACGAAAAACCGAAGAAAATAAACCAATACATACGGGAAGTGTACAAGTGCAAGCGAGGTTTTAAAATAATAAAAGACGATTTTATAAAATCGTCTTTTATTATTTTTTTTACATTCTATTTACTTCATCTTGATTTCCAGTTTCGCGATTTTTTACGGATAATTTATTACTTCCAAATTTATAATTCAATCCAATTCTTATGCTTTGAGTATCCCAAACATTCGCAAAAGTTTGTACGATTCCATTATTATTTTGCGATAAATATTCTTGCGCTTTGAAAATATCTGTTGCATTCAAACTCAATTCTAATTTTTTATCTAACATCAAATATTTGAACGAAAGATTGAAACGTGCATAAGGTTTTAGTTTATAATTTTGGAAAGTTTCTCCAAAATTTTGAAAATAAATCAAATTAATAAACATTGTTTTTTGTTGATTAAGTGTAAAATCATTTGTCGAAAATAATGAACTCGACCAACCCTTGAATCGCTTAGAAGAAATTGCAACATTTGAGCTCGAATAAGAAACTTCAAAAGTAGTAACGCTTGACCACCATTTTGTAGGATTTATAGTTATGTTTTGGCTCAAACCAAAGCTATCCGAATCTACAAAATTCATCCAAACAAAAGTATTATGTTTTGTGTTCTCATCAATGATTGAAGCTTGATTGACACCATCTCTCAAACTTGAATAATAAAGTCGAGTATCAAACTTTTTGTAAGTAAAAGTAAGTTCTAAATTGTGTGTAAAAGCTGGTTTCAAGAAAGGATTTCCTTCGTTGTAAACATATTCGTTTTGTATCATTCGAAAAGGATTTAAACTTTCGTAATTTGGACGATTGATGCGACGCGAATAATTAATTCCTAAACTTTTGTTTTTATCAAAAGTATGCAACAAATAAAATGACGGAAACAATTTGATATAATCTGTTTTGTTCGTTTGATTATTTTCTCTCGAAAAACCTTCTGTTTGTGTTGCTTCTAATCTCAAACCGGCTTGCATCTGCCATTTTTCTCCAAACTTTTTACTTCCGTTCAAATAAATTGCTTCGTTATTTTCTTTGTATTTGAAAAGATTCGACAAATTTTTATCAAATGTATAGTTGTAATTTTCGTCTGCTTTATATGCTTCAACCAAATTATTTGATTTTGATTGCGAAAATTTAGCTCCGAAATTCCAATTGAAATTTGTTAAAGGAAGTTCTACATCAATTTTTGACGAAAAATTCTCAATACGATTGTTTAAATTACTTTTTCCACCAAAAAAAGAATCTTCTATTAACTGATTATTTTTGTAAGAATTGGTTGCATAAGTTCTATTCATTGGAGATGAATAATTGGCGTAATCGGCATCAAACGAAATCTTTTTACCTAATGAATCAAGTGCAAATTCTGAATAAAGATTGACCAAAGATTGATTTGTTTTACCATTTTCGAATGAATTTCCTTTATTTGTTTGATAAACTTCGTTTGCTAAATTCTTGAAAAACATTTCTTGTGGATTTTCTGAATTATATTTCGAATTGTTGAACGAAAATTTAGAGCCAATTGTCCATTTATCGGTTAATTTATAATCAACAGAGAATCGTCCTCCAAGATATTTATTAATATAATCTGTGTAAGAAATGTTATGTCTGCGCGCATCGGAGAAAAATAATTCGTTGTTCCATGTTCTTAGAAATCTTCTATCTCCAGCATTCAACGAAGTCTGAATTGTCCATTTATCTTTTTGTAAATTGTAAGCTGCATTGTAGCGTTCTGTGTTTCTTTTACTTCGCGTATATGATGCTCCAATAGTGGAATTCCAGCTATTATTTTTTATTTTTTTTGTTACAATATTTACAATTCCACTATTTCCTTCTGCCTCATATTTTGCAGGTGGAGTCGTAATGACTTCAATTTTTGAGATATCAGAAGCGCTCATACTTTCCAAATAATTAATCAAATCTGTTTGCGACATATAAGTTGGTTTGTCATCAATCAAAACCATTACAGAATTTTTTCCAGAAACCGCAATATTGTCATTTGTTACATTCAAACCAGGAGTGACGCGCAAAACATCCATTGCAGTTCCGCCAGCAGCTGAAGTAGAGTTTTCTACATTGAAAACAAACCGATCGATTTTTCGTTCCATGATTTTCTTTTCAGCTCCAACGACAACTTCTTTCAAGTTTGTAGATGTTTTGATTTCAATCTTTCCTAAATCGATAGAATTATTCAATTGAATATCTTTCTGAAAAACAATTTCTTCAAAATAGTTGATTTCAAATTTGTATGTATTTTTCTTTGCTTCAATAGCGAATTTCCCAAGTTCATCTGTTGTTAAATTGATGATTGTGTCTTGGTTAGATAAGATAATGTCAACATAAGGAAGCGCTTTGTTTTGCTCCATAACCTCTCCTGTTAGTGTGTGATTTTGAGCAAATAGAAAACTTGAGCTAAATAAAATGATAAGTTGAATAAATGTTTTCATGTTGAATTAATTTTAAACAAATATTCTCCAAATCGATTCTTTTTGAACTTTAAAATCGACAAACCCTACTATATTATCGACGAATTTGATTAAACCAAAAAACCTCGAGAATCTCTCGAGGTTTTTTGGTTTAATTTATTTTTCCTTCATAATAAACAGGATTTCCTTTTTCGTCGAAACCAATTACGGATAATTGATAATCTTTTGGTTTATCGTTGTTGAAATATTCGATAATTGTTTCTTTATTTGTTTCTGAGATTAAATTTGGATTCCAGTAAAGAGTTTTTCTATTATCATTAGGAATATCTTTATATAAAGTTTCGTAATCGTCATTACTTAGAAAAGAAGCAGTTTTATCATAACCTTTTACAGATAAAACATTAGGTGATTTTGAGGAAGAACTATCCCCCATATAACCTCTTCTAGTATAGATAGCAATAGCATTTCCAAGTAAACCAGATCCTTTGAATATTTTTACCATTGCAATATCATTCATATTAATACTGCTAAGAGTTTCATTAGAAAGTTGCATTTCATCAAGATATACTGTCACTTTTCCATTTCTAATGGTTGGAGTTACAACTCCATTCTCCAATTTTGTTGTTAACCCAGCTACTCTTCCAGCTAAAAAATCAAAAATATTATTATATGCATTTGCGTTTTTATTATCGTTTACAAAATCAATTACTGTTTCATTAATACTTTTGAACATTGAACTACTTAATTCTTTGTTTAATTTTTCTGTTTTTGAAACAATTTGAGCTGTTACAACAGCTTCTTTTAGACGAATACTTTTGTCATTTATAATTTTATTTATTTTAATTTGTTCAGTTTGTGTTTTCTCTTCAGTAAGATTTTCATTTGATTTTATTTCTGTTAAGATATAATCAGTAATTGGAAGATTAGAGTTGAATTTTGTATGATTATATAAAGGTAGAATAGATAAAATTAGTTTATTTTCTTCTTTATTAGATTTTTGAGATTGATTATTTAAATAATAATAAACATTAAAGTTATCATAGGAAATAAGGTTCTTCAATTCGAAATTTCCGTTAGAATCTGTTGAGGTAGGAATTAAAAATTTTTCTGAACCAGGATATTCTATGAAAAGGTTTAAGTCTGAATTTTTTAAATCTAGACCATTTAAATAAGCTTTTCCTTTATATGATAAATATGAACTCGAATTAGTGTTTGGTATTTTTTTAGAATTATTCATAAGGTCTTGCCAATTGTATCTTTTCCATTCTTCTGAAATTAATAAAACATCTAATGCTTCTTGATTATTTTCTTCCTCAAAATATTGATTTGGATTGTAGATAGGATTTATAATATCTTCGGTTAACCAAAGAGAGGAAAGAAAATTATTACTATGACTAGTCTTATCATTGATGACAGCTGCTAAAATTTGAGGAGTTTCAGATTTTAATGTAATAGTATTTATTGTTCTTGCTTCGTTATTAGTATCAAAATTGAGGATAGGTTTTGATAATGTTTTATTATTGTTGATAAAGGCTAATCGTTGAGCTACCATATTATCATTAGCATCAAAAACGTAAAGTTGTAAAATTCCGCTATTTTCACTAAAGCTTGTATGTGGAATTTTTTGAGAAATAGTTTGAATATTCTTGGTGAATTTTACTGAATATACAATAGTATTATTAATTGCACCTATAACTTTATACCCTAATAATTGTTGGGTAATTCCTATACTTTTTAGTTGATAACCAATTTCATTTCCTTCATTAATTACTTTAAATGAAATACCATCTTTTTTAGCAATTGGTAAATCAATAATTTGTTGATTTCCATTTTCATCATTTACTTGTAATTGGTAAGTTTTACTTGGTTCTGCACGTAAATAAAACGAAGCAATATTTTCATCAATATTATTGAATTTAATTATTTTGGTTGAAGGATTATTTTTTTCGAAAACAAAACCATTCCACTTTTCTGGTAAATCTCCAATAGATTTAAGTCTCACAGCAAATTTAGTTGTCTGATTTTCTATAAATGTTCCACCTTCAGGATAAACAGAAGCGTTCCATTTTAGATCATTATTTTTAACTAATTTTAATTTAGATTTGGGATTGTAAATTAAAAGCGGTTTTATGTATTGAAATTCTTCAGAAAAATAAGTCATGTAAGTTGTATAGGCTCTTAAGTAGTATACATTTTCTTCTAAATCATCTTTAAGAATAAAGCTTCCATCACTTTGACCACTAATTATTGGCAGTAGTTTTTTATCGATTAAAGTTTTATTCTTGTCATATAATTCGACAAAAAGATTAGTCGAAATATTACTTTGTTTGTATCCATCAAATACAAATGCTTTAAACCAAATATTTTCACCAGCGATATAATCCTCTTTATTAAATAAGATATAAATCTTTTCTTGCGCATAATTTTCTTCGAGATTTTTAATAGCTAAATCAAGTTTGGTTTGTGCTTTTGTAAATAATGAAAATATCGAAATGATAATGAGAAAATAGAATTTCATTTATATTAATTATTTGGTTATGTTAAGATAAGAAAATAATCAATACTTTGAAATAGTAAATTATACAAACCAAAAAACCTCGAGAATCTCTCGAGGTTTTTTGGTTAATTTATTTTTCCTTCATAATAAACAGGATTTCCTTTTTCGTCGAAACCAATTATGGTTAATTGATAATCTTTTGGTTTATCATTGTTGAAATATTCTATATCTGTGTTTTCTCCAGGTTCCGAAAACAAGTTTGCATTCCAAAATAAAGTACTTCTTATATCGTTTGGAACATCGTTGTAAAGCGACTCGTAATCATCATTGCTAAAATATGGCAGCGATTGATTGTAACCACCAATCTGAATTAAATTATTTGGTAACATCGGTGTGTTATCAACTGGCGCATCACTTCCTCGTTTCGAGTAAATTGCAATTGCATTTCCAAGTAAACCAGCGCCTTTGAAAATTTTTACCATTGCAATATCTCTAGGATTAATACTCGTTAAATTATCTGAAGTCATTTTCATTTCGTTCCAATAAATTGCAACTTCAGAATTTCTGATTTTAGGAACTCCGTTAGAAACCGTTAATCCTGCAACTCGTCCAGCTAAAAAGTCCATAATATTTGTATAACCTTCTATTGGTTGAGATTCGTTTACAAAGTCTATCACAGTTTCGTTTATGTTTTTGAACATTCCTCCGCTCAATTCTTCATTTAGTTTCTCAGTTTTCGATTTTTTATCCGCTTTTACAACAACTTCTTTCAGGCGAATACTTTTATCATTGATAATTTTGATGTTCTGTTTATACGTATTTTGCTTCTCGACTTCCTCTTTATTCGTGATTTCTTCTAATAAATAAGGCGTTGCTGGCAATTTAGATTTATAACTTGTGCTTTTATAATTGGGTACAACAGATAGAGTTAAAGTTCCATTATTGGCAGATTTTCCATTTTCCGAATTCAAGAAATAATTCATCGCCATTGGACCATAATAAAACAAATTATTCATCTCGAAGTTTCCTTCATAATCAGTATCAAGCGTTGCAAATTCTTTTCCATTATTTTGCATTTTATAGATAATACTCAAGGATGCATTACTCAATTCTCTTCCATTATTGTACGCTTTTACTTTATACGAAAGATATCTACGCTCATTGTCAATAGTAGGTTTTACAATATTTCCAACCACTAAATCTTCCCAATTAAATCTTTTCCATTTTTCTGTTATTAAAAGTGCATCAAGATTTTCTGAAAATTCATTATTTTTAAAATATTGTGCCGGATGATTAATTTTCGAACTAAAATCTCGCGTCAACAACATCGCAGAAATTAAATTATCGTCATCATTATTTTTTTGATCTTTGATAACAGCCGAAAAATTAATTTCTTCAGGATACTTTACCTTAATTGTATTTAATTCGCGAGGATTTGTTGTTGTTTCGAAAGAAATTTCTGGTTTTTTGTATGTTTCTTTTGGATTGATAAATATCAAACGATTTGCAACTTGAATATCATTTGCATCGAAAATGGCAATGTTCAAAATGCCTTTATCATTGTCTAAAACCTCTTTTGGAACATAAGTCGAAACCGATTCCACACTTTTTACAATCTGAGAACTCATCACAAGTTCGTTGTTAATTGTTCCAATAATTTTATAATTCAATAAAGGATTTTCTTGATTGATACTTTTCAATTGAATCACAATATCTTTGCTATTTCGAACAACTTTCATCAGAATCCCATTTTTTTTAGCTTCGGGTAAATCAATAATTTGCTGATTGCCTTTTTCGTCATTCAATTGCACTTGATAAGATTTACCTTCTTCTGCTCTTAACGCAAAAGTCGCAACGTTTTCATCTAAATTATCAAATGTTGTAATTTTATTGGCAGGATTATTTTTCTCAAATACAAAACCATTCCATTTTTTTGGTAAATCTCCGTCTGACTTTAGTCTTACAGCAAATTTAGTTGTCTGATTTTGAATAAAATTTCCACCTTCCGCAAAAGCTTTCGCATTCCATTTTAAATTTGGATTTGGAACAAGTTTTAGCTTAGAATTTGGATTGAAAATTTTAACTTGATTAATATGTTGAAATTCTTCCGAAAAAAAAGTCATGTAAGTCGTATAGGCTCTTACAAAGTAAACTCCTTCCTCGTTTTCGTTTTTGGTATTCAGTGTTCCATCACTTTCTCCGTTCACAACAGGAACCAATTTTCGGTCGACTAATTTTTTGTCTTTATCGTATAATTCAACAATAAGATTTGTAGAAATTATGCTCGGTTTGTAGCCATTTAATATATAAGCTTTGAACCAAATATTGTCGCCAGCAATGTAATCTTCTTTATCAAATAATAAATAGACTTTTTCTTGAGCGTAATTTGTATTCAGACTTTTTATAGCCGTTTCTAATTTTGATTGCGCAAAAGTTGTAATCGAGCAAAAGTATAATGCGAGTAAATAAATATATTTCATGCGAGAATGATTAATCAAATAGAATGAATTTGAACTCTTAAAATTATCATTATTTAGACGATTTTCATTCATACTTTTTATTAAAGTTTATCATAACTTTTGATTGAATGATGATTTTTCTTCTCGAATAATGTTAATTTTTGTTAATGAATTTTTCCTTCATACTAAAATCCAATAATTATTAAATATTAATTACTTTATTTCACTTATACAATAATTTTTTAATATGTTTAGAGATTTGTTTCTTTTTTTGAAGAGAGAAACTATTTAATTTACGAAATTTTATTTTCTTTTTAACTATCGCATATCATTTTGAATGAGTTATTTAATGTTCAAATTTGTTGTAGAAAAGTTAATCAATCAAAATAAAAAGAAATGAAACAAAGAGTACCAGTATCTCAAATTATGGCGAAAGTTTTAATCGCAGTTCCTACGAATAAAAAAATAAGTGAAGTGAACGAATTATTTAAAGAATACAATATTCGTCATATACCTGTAACTGAAGGAGCTAAATTAGCAGGAGTTATTAGTAAGAATGATGTTACTAAATTAGGATATGGAGCTGGAGAAATGGATCAAAATGCTTTAAATGCAATTTATGATACATACGAATTAAAAGATGTAATGGTAAAAAAACCGTTAACTGTTTCTCCTGATACAAATATTAAAGATGTTGCAGAAATCCTATCAGAACAGAGTTTTCACTCTTTGCCAGTAGTTGATGATGATGAGGTTGTTGGAATTGTAACTACAACTGATTTAGTAAAGTATCTTTTAGAACAATATTAAAAGAAAAAGCCTTGCATTTGCAAGGCTTTTTATGAATAATTATTTCTTAGAAATTAATTAGATTCCGTCAACAATTGCGTTTAATGTTGCAGATGGACGCATTGCAGCAGTTGTTTTAGCAAAATCTGCTTTGTAGTAACCACCAATATCTTGAGGTTTACCTTGCGCTCCGATTAACTCTTCGTTAATTTTTGCTTCGTTTTCTTCCATAGCTTTTGCAACAGGAGCAAATTTAGCAGCTAAATCAGCATCTTTTGTTTGATTTGCTAACGCTTCTGCCCAATACATTGCTAAATAGAAGTGAGAACCACGGTTATCGATAGTTCCTAATTTACGACCTGGAGATTTGTCAGTTGCTAAGAATTTAGCATTTGCTTCATCTAAGGCATCAGCTAAAGTTTGAGCTTTTGCATTTCCTTGTGTTTGAGAAACGTGCTCTAAAGAAGCTTGTAATGCTAAGAATTCACCTAAAGAATCCCAACGTAAGTAACCTTCTTCTACGAATTGTTCGATGTGTTTTGGAGCAGATCCTCCCGCACCAGTTTCGAATAATCCACCTCCGTTCATTAATGGAACGATAGATAACATTTTAGCAGAAGTTCCTAATTCTAAAATTGGGAATAAATCTGTTAAGTAGTCACGTAAAACGTTACCAGAAACAGAAATAGTATCTTTTCCTTCTCTTGCACGGCTTAAAGTTTCTTTCATCGCGTCTTTAACGTCCATGATACGAATATCTAAACCTGTTGTATCGTGATCAGCTAAGTATTTTTCAACTTTTTTGATGATTTGTTGATCGTGAGCTCTTCCTTTATCTAACCAGAAAATTGCTGGAGTATCAGATAAACGAGATCTGTTAACCGCTAATTTAACCCAGTCTTGAATAGGAGCGTCTTTAGTTTGAGACATTCTGAAAATATCAGAAGTTTCAACTTTTTGCTCTAATAAAGTGTTTCCGTTTGCGTCTTCAACTTTGATTGTTCCGTTTGCAGGAGCTTGGAAAGTTTTGTCGTGAGAACCATATTCTTCCGCTTTTTGAGCCATTAATCCAACATTAGGAACTGAACCCATTGTTGTAGGATCTAATGCTCCATTTGCTTTCATATCGTCTACAACAGCTTCGTAGAAACCAGCGTAAGAACGGTCTGGGATGATCGCTACAGTATCTTCTTCAGCACCATCTTTGTTCCACATTTTACCTCCGTTTCTTACTAATGCAGCCATAGATGCATCAACAATAATATCAGAAGGAACGTGGAAGTTAGTGATTCCTTTATCAGAATTAACCATTGCTACACGTGGTCCGTTTGCTAAATCAGCTTCAATTGCAGCTTTAACTTCTGCTTCTTGAGGTTGACCTTTTATTTTTTCGAATAAATCTGCTAAACCATTGTTCGGATTAATATCTAATGCTTTGAAAGTATCAGCATATTTTACGAAAACATCTTTAAAGAAAGTTTCAACGATAGCTCCAAAAATAACAGGATCAGAAACTTTCATCATTGTTGCTTTTAAGTGAGCAGACAATAATACGTTTTTATCTTTTGCTTCTTGAATCGCTTCTTGAACAAATGATCTTAAAGAGTTTAAGTTCATTACAGAAGAATCAATTACTTCTCCAGCTTTTAGAGGCGCTGCTGATTTTAATTCTTGTACAGAACCATCTTCTCCGTAAAATTTGATTGTATATTCAGTTGCGTTTTCTAACGTAGTTGAATTTTCAGTACCATAGAAATCACCGGATTTCATGTAAGCAACTTCTGTTTTGCTGTCTGTAGCCCAAGCTCCCATTTTGTGAGGATTAGCTTTTGCATAGTTTTTAACAGCTTTCGGTGCACGACGGTCAGAGTTTCCTTCACGTAAAACTGGATTTACAGCAGAACCTAAAACTTTTCCGTATCTAGCTTTGATTGCTTTTTCATCTTCATTTTTTGGTTCAGCTGGATAATTTGGTACAGCAAAACCTTTCGCCTGCAATTCTGCAATCGCTTCGTCTAACTGAGGAACAGAAGCCGAAATATTAGGTAACTTAATGATATTTGCTTCCGGAGTAGTCGCCAAAGCTCCTAATTCTGCTAAAGCATCAGGAATTCTTTGTTCTTCTTTTAAGAATTCAGGGAAATTAGCTAAAATACGTCCAGCTAAAGAAATATCTGGAACTTCGATTGTAATATCAGCTGTTTTCGTGAATCCTTGTACGATTGGCAAAAATGAGTGAGTTGCCAACATCGGAGCTTCATCCGTAAGTGTGTAATGAATTTTTGACATTATGTTTTAAATTTTTTTGAGACTATTTTAATAATAGTCAATTAAAAATACATTTTTTCAATTTTGAATGCAGAAACTGCAAACTTTGCAAATATACAATATTTAGCAGATTAAGTTGACCATAAATCAATCATTTACACTAATTTTAGTATAATTTTTAACATGATTTTTGATAGGTAGTCAAGTTGATAATTTATTGAAACAAAATTGTTCAAGTTGATAATTTTTGACTGTTTTTTTTTTCAACTTCATGTATAATTTCACTTTTGAAAGAGCTGTCTATTTAATTCTTTTTAAGAAACCAATTTTTATACACTTAGTTTCTTTCTTAATTTTGCAGAAAACAATTCTTTTGAAACAAAATTTAGCGACAATCGCATTTTATAATGTCGAAAATTTTTATTCTAAATCTTCAGACGAATCTTTTTTGCCCAGTAATTTTATCAAATGGAAAGATAATCGTTATGATACAAAGGTGAATAAGATTGCATTTTGCATCTCTAAAATTGGTAAATTAGAAACAAATGAATTGCCATATTTGGTTGGTTTGGCTGAGGTTGAAAATGAAGAAGTTTTAGAAGATTTGATTCAAAATGATTTTTTGAAAGATGGCGATTATAAAACACTTTTATATGAATCATTAGACGAAAGAAAAATAAATGTTGGATTAATTTATCGTCAACAATTTTTTGAAGTTTTAGAAAGCGAACCAATTAGATTTATCTTTAAAGATCAGTATGATACAAAATCTTATACACGAGATATTTTATATGTGAAAGGAAATTTAGTTGGCGAAATTATTCATCTTTTTATTGTTCATTTACCTTCTAAAATTGATAAAGAAATCAATCAATTAAAACGTCAACATATTTTTAAAACGATTCGAAAAAGAATTAACGATTTGTTAACCGAAAATTATTCGGCAAAAATTGTTGTGATGGGAGATTTTAATGATGCTCCAACAAATTCTGACTTAATTGATGAATTGGATACTCGTTCTAAACAAGAAGAAATAAACAGAAACGAATTATTCAATCCAATGGTCAGTCTACAATCGTATAAAAGAGGTTCGATGATCTTTAAGAAACAATGGATGTTATTCGATCAACAGATTTTTTCGAAAGGATTTTTTACTTCTCACACAAATTTAGAATATATAAAAACAGATATTTTTGATGCTGATTTTTTGAAGAATACAGGCGGAAAATCTACAGGTTCGCCATTCAGAACTTTTCTTGGTAGAAAATATTTCGGTGGATATAGCGATCATTTTCCCGTTTATACCATTTTAAAATATTAAATTTGTAGCAGTATAATTTAAGAATAGGTGAGAATCCACGAAAATGGTCAGGTTGAGATTGACGGAATCGATAAGTTGATTCTGAATGCCTTTATGGACAATGCTAACATGCCTGTTTCGCAATTAGCAAAAGAATTAGGTATATCAAATACGGCAGTTCATCAACGTATCAAGAAATTAGAAGCTTCTGGTGTGATTGATTCAACTAAAGTAATTGTAAATCCAACAATTTTAGGTTATTCAACGATGTCATTTGTTGGTGTTTTTATGGACAAACCTTCTTCTTATAAATTAGTTGTGAAAGCTTTGGAAGAGATTCCAGAAGTAGTGGAAGCTCATTTTACAACGGGAAATTACGGGATTTTCCTTAAAATTTTGAGTCGTGATAATCTACATTTAATGAATGTGTTGAACAAAAAAATTCAGCAAATTGATGGCGTTACACGTACAGAAACTATAATTTCGTTGGAGCAACCAATAGATAGACAAATAAAACTTTAATATACAAAGATGAATATTAATCAATATTTAGACTCGACGTATCTTAAAACACCTGAACAAGCAGGTATTTCGAATTCTGATACATTAGAGATGGTGCATAAGTTAGCACAAGAAGCTATTGATAATGATATCTATGCGGTAATGATTCGTCCTGATTATGTAAGATCAGTTCGTGAATTATTGGATGAGAAAAAATCGAATGTTGTTTTGGGAACTGTAATTGGTTTTCCTGAAGGGACTTACGATTTGAATGAAAAGTTGAGAGAAGCGCAAAAAGCAATTGCTGATGGAGCCGATGAATTAGATTTTGTAGTAAACTACGAAGCGTTCAAAAAAGGTGATAGTGATAAAGTAAAAGAAGAAGTAGAAGCTGCAACATTAGTCGCATTGCGTGAAGGTAAAGTTGTAAAATGGATTATCGAAACTGCTGCTTTAACAGATGAACAGATTGTTGGTATAACACAATTAATTCGTGATACTGTTTTAGAGAAAGCAGGTGAAGAAAATGCATCAAAAGTTTTTGTAAAATCTTCTACAGGTTTTTATAAAACTGAAAATGGAGAACCAAATGGAGCAAACGAGCATGTTATTAAATTGATGCTTGAAAATTCAGGTTCGCTTCCAGTGAAAGCTTCTGGCGGAGTTCGCACGACAGAAGAAGCTGAAAAAATGATCGCTTTAGGCGTGAAAAGAATTGGAACATCATCTGCTTTAGCGATTGTAAAAGGAGAGCAAGGAGCAAAAGGTTATTAGAAAATTTCTACATTATAATACATTTAAAAGTCTCAATATTTATTGAGACTTTTTTTTATTCATTTAAAATAAGCTTTCTTTTTTAGTTAATTTTTTAAAATACTTAAATAGCATATTGTATTTTATTATTTTTGGAGCACTAAAATTATAACTTGATTTAAATCAATTAATTTGGTTAAAAAAGGTCGTGATTTTGCATTGATAACACTGATAAAATAGTATAGACGTATGTTGTTGAATAATCGTAAAGTTTATAATAATTTGGTTTTTGATGTAGGTATAACTGCATTTGAATTGAATGATATCCTACATACAGAAAAATTGAGAAAAGAGTTATCTGTTGATGAGTATTTTGGAATAATCTGGTCTGGTTCTAAAAAATTTGTTCATAAAATAAATGGAAAAGAATATTCGATTCCTAAAAACCATTTTCTTTTTATAGCTCCCAATATCTCTCAAGAATTTGTGAAACAAACTACTCGTACTGATGCTTATTATATTGTTTTTAAACAAGAATTTTATTCAAAATCAATCGAAGAGAACTTGAAGTTAGAAAATTCTACACTTTTTTCGCGAGATATTATAAATATTGTTGAGAATACAATTTGTTCTGCTCCAATTTTTGAGGCTAATTATTTGCAATATTTCTTTACTGCATTCGAAAATGAATTAGATATGAAGCTTGCTCATAATCTTTTGGAACGTATTATTATCAATGGTCAAATGGAAACATTTGATATGCAAAGCCAATTTATACAAGATGATTTTGATGTAGAACTTGCGACAAAATTCAAAAAACTTTTGCAAGAAAATGTCAAGGAAAATAAACAAGTATCTTTTTACAGTGATAAACTTTTTATTACAAAAAGAAGGTTAGATAAAGCAACTCAAATCGTTTTTGGAAAAACAGCAAAAGGAATGATTGTTGAAGAATTGATGAAAAATGCAAAGATTTTATTAGTCAACTCAAAAATGTCAATAAAAGAGATTGCGCTGGAACTCAATTTCCTTCAAGAAACCAATTTTACTGCGTTTTTTAAGAAAAACACGGGGATTTCTCCGACTAAATTCAGACAAAGCACTCCGAATTAAATAGTTAGAAATGTCGTTTTTCATCATCTTTTGGTATGATTTAATCTTTTAAGAACAAAAAACAACTTCTACATTTGCATCGCATTTGAGAATAACCAATCTTAAATATAGAAACTACCAGTTTATTTAACAAATATTTTTTAATAAATTTTAACAAATTATAAAATCATGAAAAAATTAGCATTTTTTTTAACAATTTTCTGTACATTAACTTCAGGATTAGCAATTGCACAAACTAAAACAGCAACAGCAACATTAAACGTAAAACTACGCCCAATTCAAACAATTGTTATTGGTGGTGATAATACAGTTAATTTAGTGTATAAAACAAAAGAAGATTATTCTAATGGTGTAACTGCAAACATGAACGACCACTTAATTGTATATAGTACTGGTGGTTTTGCTGTTAAAGTAGGATCTAAAAATGAGAAGTTAACTTCTAAAAATAATGAAGTAAAAGGAGAAATTGAAGCAAATAAAATTAATTTAGAAGCAAGTGCAGGTAGTGGAAATTCATTATCTTCATATAAATTTAATGAAAAAGTTGCATTGAATACTGAAGCTAAACCATTATTTTCAAGTACAGTTGGTGGTACAGATTTAAAATTCAACGTTGCGTATAAAGGAGAAGGAAACAATGCTTATGTAAACAAATATTACAATGTTGAGAATCCTAATGTTTATACAACTACTGTAACTTATACAATTGAGGCACAATAATATAAAAAATAGGAAGTGGTATTGAAAAATATCACTTCTTTTTTTGCTTATGAAAGTTCTTCGTTTTTTAACAATCGTTTCTTTTTTAGCATTAATCATTTCAACTAAGATTAGTGCACAATCAGGTATTTCTGTAAGTCCACCAAGGACTTATTTTGCGTTAAATCCTGGTGAGTCTGAGCGTAAAAAGATTATGGTAACCAATGTAAGTGATGTACATACATTAGAGTTGTCTGTTTCTTTTAATGATTGGAAGTATGATGAGTTTGGAGGTAATGTAGTCTCTGAACCTAATACTTTACCAACAAGTAATGCAAACTGGATCACAGTTTTACCAAGTAATACATTTACACTTTTGCCAAAAGAATCGAAAGAAATAGAAGTTCTGATGCAAGTTCCAGAAAAGATAAATGCAGAGAGTGTGCATACAGCAATGATGTACATCACGCAAACAAATCCGATTGCTGGACAAAATAAAAGTGGAGAAAATATTATATTCTCGATTCGTACAGGTATCAAAATTTATCAACGATTAAATATTGCACGTGATACAAATGTAGAGTTTACAAATTTTGTTTACGATAAAACTGAAAATCGTTTGGTGCTTAATATTTCGAATGAAGGAAATGTTTGGAGCGAAGGAACGATTAGAAATGAAATCATTAATCAAGAAAATGGTCAACAAATAAAATTGCAAGA
This sequence comes from Empedobacter falsenii, assembly GCF_013488205.1. Lineage (NCBI taxonomy): Bacteria > Pseudomonadati > Bacteroidota > Flavobacteriia > Flavobacteriales > Weeksellaceae > Empedobacter > Empedobacter falsenii. Next base: position 243,197 of record NZ_CP040908.1, read on the forward strand.
TGCAGTTTTTTATAGTTTACCAAATGATAAAAGAATTGTATATATACCATTGCCAAAGGATTTGCCAAAAGGTTCGTATATTGTTACCTCAACTTTAAGTTTTGAGAAAGATGATCAATTGAAAATTGCTGAATTGACGTTCTCAAATGATAAATAATAATTTGTTTCAGAAAATAGTTTCAACAATTACATTATTGTTGACAATGGCAGTTTCTGCTCAGTTTACGTTAAATGCTCATAATAATGGTTGGGTGCAAGTAAATGGAAGTAGTGGAGTTACGGCGACTAATGTTGTGGCTATAGAAATGCACATGTCTGGTGCTTTAAATTATAAAAATTGGTCTTTAGTTGCGCGTGTTGTTTCGCCTATTGTAAATTCTCAGAAAAAAGAATTTCCTGTCGAAAAACTGAAATTGAAATTCAATAATTATACAACTTCTCAATATTATTCAGAGAATTATCCTACGCTAAATCAATTAGGAGTTATTCAGAATAACATCGCGATGAGTTTTTCTCCAAATTATTTTATCCGAAATTCTCCTTTGACTATTGCTACAACTACAGGAAAATATGGTGCAATTGTCTTGAATTATGATATTGTGATAGATGCAGGAACATATCTAAATGCTCTGAAATCATGGAACAATTATTCAATTCAATTCGAGTTTTCTTTATTGAATGAATTTGGAACCCTGATTGGTAAAAGTCTTTTTCCGATTGAAATGCAAATTAGTCCAAACGGAAATTATGAACCAGTTCCGACGCTTTCTATTGCGGTCGATGGTTCTGCTGTAAATGGAGAATTGGTTTTCAATACGATACAAGATTATAAAAATGGTGTGAAGAAAGAATATCAAAATGGCTTAATTGTTTCTTCTGATACAGCTTACGATATTCAAGTTTCGTCGATTAATCAATATTTACAATCGAGTGATGCACAGAATTTGGAATTAAATTCAATCAATGTTCAGATAAAAGACACCGAAACAAATAATCTTTCTAAGGAAATAAAACTTTCGAATTACAATCAATCATTGATGACGAATAGTTCTAAAACGGCTTCAAAAAAGTACAATATTATTTATTCTACAACTCCGTCGGATAATAAAATTTTGAATAGCAAACCTGGGAATTATTCAACTTCTTTGCTGTACACGATTACACCTTTGTAAAACAATATGTTCTTTTCAATTAATTATTTTCGAAGCGTATTTTTTATTCTGCTTTTCCTTGTTAGCGGACAAAACTTACGTGCTCAAACAATAAATAACGGATTGAAATTTAGTACAATAAAAGAAGTTAAATTAGAAGATAGCAACAACTTTTCTGTTATTCTTCAATTAGAAAATACAACCAATGATACGATAAATGCTCGTCTGGGACTTAAAATTCCTTCGGCTATAAGATCGTATTCGCAAGATAATCTTCAAATAAAAATCAATCCAAACAAGAAGGCTTTTATTCCTATGCAATTTACGGTGAGTAAATCGCAAATGGCTGGGAAATTAGATTTAGAATTCAGTATTATTGATTTTTTAAGTAAAAAAGAAATAGGAAAATCTGTTACTTCAGTTGTTGTTTTGCAAAAGAGAAACATCAAAATTTTTCCTGTCCAGAGTAATATTTTTTACCGTCAAGAAGGAGATTCTATTCATTATGAATTAAAAGTAATGAATATGGGAAATCAAGCCGAAGAAATTTTGTTAACCAATGTACTTCCTGATTTCAGAGGAAGTTATACTTATAATAACAAACGACTTATAGTTGAAGCTTTTCAAGAAAAAATTGTTCGATTTTCTAAATATGTCGACCGAGATATGATTAAAATTGAAAGTTTTCAGGCAAATGTTTCGGGTTATACAACGACCAAAGATTTTGCAGGAAATGTGTTTTTTACCATTCAGAATGCAAGTTCCAATCGTGTGTATATAGATCCAACAATGCTAAATCAGAATTGGACCAATTTTTCTTCAAATTATGTTCGATTAACTGCTCGCGATATTAATTCTGCTAATGCGAATTATAACTTAATGGCTCATCAAGAATTTTCGGTTGGGTTGAATGAATTTGCATATAATATTAATGGAACAACTTGGAATAAGAATCAAGACATGGTTTTGACAGATTCTTGGGTGAAATATCAACGCAAAGACAAAGGAATTTTAATCGGATCAATCAATAACAACGATTTTGATATTCCAGTTAACGGACGAGGAGTGATGTTGTTTAATAATTATGATAAGAATGATAACCGAATTGTAGTCGGAACGGTCGAAAAAAATTATAATTTATTAGATGATTTGACGAACGATGTTTTCAAGAATAGCAACACAACTTTTGCGAATGGACGATTTTTAATAAAAGATAAAAACGAATTAGAAACAACAGCTTTGTTTGATAGAACTTATTCTACAACGAACTTTATTTTGACAAATGGTTACAAATGGGTTACACCAAACAAGTGGAATCATTCAGTGAAATTTGGGTATGGTTTGTCAAAATTTAAAGAGACAAATGATGTTGAAAATTCATTATCGGTTTCTGCAAATGTTTCTGGAACAATTGGTAAATTTGATTTTTATAGTTCCAATTATTACAGCTCAGGATATTATCCGGGGACGCGACGTGGAGCATTGTATCTTAATCAGCGTTTTCAACGAACGTTTTCTAAATTTTCGTTGTGGTCTTCGTTAACGATTACGAATAACAATCCGAAATCTATCGATCCGTATTTGATTAATTATATGCAAGCAAATGAGTCGAAAACGTTGCGTTTTGAGACGGGAATTTCGTTCAAATTAGCAAATCATTTTAATCTTTCGATTTCTCCAAAATTCAATATAGAAAAATCAAATATTCTGAATTATGAGACGTTTACGTACATGCCGATGGATTTTAAATCGACTTATTTAAACGGAACATTTACTTGGTTGTCTAATTCACGTGTGCATCAGTTGGTGTTGAATGCTTTGGGAGGGTTTTCTGAGCTAAACGAATTGAGTAAGGTTGATCCAATTGTTTATGGACAATTAACGTGGAATGTGAAAAACTTTCAGTTAAACTCAATTTATCAACGAGGAAGTATGATGATTGCAGAGGTTTATTCGACGAATAATCTAAATCATCAATTAGAACGTTTTACAACTTCGGCGAGTTTTCGTCAAAGCTTTTTTCAGAAAAAATTGAATACGGCAGTTTCTACTTATTATAATATTGACAAAAATTTTGGAAATACCCTAACTTTTGGAGCTTCTGTGGATTATCAACCAATTGATAATTTTATTGTGAGTACACAAACGAATTTTAGCCATTACGATTCGAAAACATTGAATAGCAAACAAACTTATTTGCAAGTTGGTGTACAATATAATTTGCCTGCGAAACGTACTGTGACAGATGTAAAAGACGGAACATTAAATTTGTTTGTGTTTTATGATTACAATGCAAATGGTATTTTTGATGAAGGTGATAAAGTGGCTGATAGTCGTAATGTGAAGATAAATGAAACTAACTTTATTACAGATTTAGAAGGAAATATAAAGTATAAAAAAGTTCCATATGGTAATTATTTAATCAAACTTCCTGGACAAAAATGGTTTGCACAAGATTATGCGGTTAATATTAATTCTAAAACGACTTCTATTTCTATTCCAATGCAACAAACTGGTGTTGTGAGAGGGAAAGTTGAGTATGAATTATCTTCAAATTTGGAGTATCAGGTTTCGGCAAATTTATTCGGGTTTACGTTGATTTTTAATCACGAAAATGGACAGATATTTACAGTTAAAACAAATGATAGAGGTGAATATACAGCTTTTTTACCTGTTGGAAATTACACGTTTCATCTTGTTGAAAATAGTTTACCGGAACATGTTTATGCAAAAACATATTTGAATAAAATAACGGTAGAAAAGGAACAAAATACAGAATATGAACCGCTTATTCTGAAAATTAAGGAACGAAAAGTTAACATTAAACGTTTTGGTAGTTAATGGATATTTTGATTTACTTTGCATCAAAATAAACTCTAAATGCCACTAACTTTTTGCCATCCAGCAATTATTCTTCCGCTAAAAAAACTAAAATCGAATTGGTTTTCGATGACGGGATTAATCATTGGTTCGATGTCGCCAGATTTAGAATATTTCTCTCGAATGGAGATTGTAGCGACGCACAGTCATTTGTTCTGGGGTGTTTTGTATTTTGACTTACCAATTGCTCTTATTTATTGTTTCGTTTTTCACTTATTTGTCCGAAATGTTTTAATTCATCATTTACCTTATTTTTTAGAAGAACGATTTGCTCAATTCCTAACTTTTGATTGGATTGATTATTTCAAAAAACATTGGTTAATTGTTGTTATTTCAATTATAATAGGAGCTTATTCGCACCTTTTTTGGGATGCTTTCACACACGAATGGGGATATTTTGCGAAATTAATTCCAGATTTAGAGGAAACTTGGTTTCAAATTCCTTTCAATAATTTTGAAGTAAAAGGATATAAATTTCTACAACATTTTAGCACATTTTTAGGTGCGATTTTTATTGCTTTTTGGATTTATAAAATGCCAAAACAAATTCTTCCAAAAACTAAATTTGATTACATTTTTTGGTTAAAAGTAGTTCTATTTACAACAACTATTTCCGCAATACGATTAGTTTTCTTCCCAATAGAAATTGGATTAGGCAACATCATTGTCGTTATAGGAATGAGTGTTTTTTTGAGTTTGGTTATTTTTGGGATAAAGGAGAAAGTTTTTTAATCTTTCATTTTAACAATATTTTTCTCCGTTTTTCTGTAATTTCAAATCGCTCACATAAGTTTTTATAAACTGTACATTGCTTCGAGGACAAATGAGTAATCCTTTCTCCGAATTAATAACCACATAATTGTCTAATCCATCAATAATAATAGCTTTGTCTTGTGTAGAATAAATAAAATTATTTTTAGCGTTGTAACCAGAAAAATGTTTGCATAATAATGTATTGTGATTTTCGTCCTGATCTTCACCTGTGTATTTATACTTTTCGTTGATTGCAGACCAAGTTCCAATATCACTCCAGCCAAAAGTTGTTGGAATGACATAAACATTATCTGCTTGTTCTAAAATTCCTTTGTTGATAGAAGTTACGTCTAACGTTGTGTAAATAGGTTTTAAAGTTTCTGTATTTTGTAAAGAACGATCAAGATCAAAATATTTTTTTAAAGTTTCTTTCATCGAAGGTAAATGTTGTTGAAAAGCTTTTACAATACTATCTACAGACCAAACAAGGATTCCTGTATTCCAAATAAATTCACCACTCGTTATAAAAGATTCAGCAAATTCTAAATCAGGTTTATCGATATAAGATTTTACTTTTTTTATAGGTGTTGTATTTTCGATGAACTGAATATAACTGTAATTAACATCTGGACGCGTTGGAGCTACTCCCAAAGTAATCAATCGATCGTTGTCAGCATCCTCGAAAGCAAGATTTACTTTTTCTACAAATTCATCTTCATCAAAAATAAAATGATCTGAAGGAGAAATAATCAATTTTGCATTTGGATTAAATTGTTGGATTGTCATTGCGGCCAATAAATTACAAGCTGCGGTATTCATGACTCTTGGTTCGATGATAAAATTTTTATCCTCAAAATCTGGTAATTGTTCTTTTACAATCTCTTTATAATCTTGAATAGTTACAATGAAAATATTTTCTTGCGGAACGACTTTTTTAAGGCGATTATACGTTAATTGAATAAAAGTTTTTCCTATTCCTAATAAATCATGAAATTGTTTTGGTTTTTTAATTGTACTCAAAGGCCATAATCTCACTCCTGTACCACTGGCAAGGATAACAGCGTAGTTATCTTTATTATTCATGATTGTCTTTTAAAGTTTATTTACAGTTGCAGTTGCGTTTATCAAATATTTTTTCTTGGTTTTCAACTCTAAACAAAGATACCTTAATTTTCTTTTAGATTCTTTTTTAAAGATTCTTTTTCCTATCGAAAATATTGTACCATCCTCCAAATCTTCAAGATAAATTTGAGCAGGATTTTTATCATCTATAATATATTTTGAGATATTAATATCTGCTCCTAAACTCGCTTTCGGATGTTTGGCATGATGAAGAATATACGGTTGCAATTCTTCGGGATAAATGTGAAGAGATTCTAATAATAAATGCCCAAAAATGGTTTTCCATTCTTTTCCATGCGGATTTATTTTACGCGAATCAAACTGAACAAAAGTTTTGAGATGCGCCACTTCATGTGTAAAAACAAAAAAGAAAGCATACTGATTTAAGTCGCCATTCACTGTAATTTGATGACGATTATTTTCGACCAATTTGCGATAATCTCCCAACTTAGTTTCACGTCTTCTTGTAATTTTTAACGTTATAAAATGATTTTCTAACCACTTTTTTACATACAAGTCTGCATTATGAGGGAGATAAGAAGTTAAATGTTCTAAATTCACATTGTGCAAGATAAATAAAAAGCCTTTCCAATAAAAATATTAATTTTGTCGTAATGAAACTAATCGAAAATTTAGGGTCATACTTTATGCTTATGGGTAAAGTATTTAGCAAACCTCAAAAATTGAGCGTTTTCTGGAAATTGACCGTTAGAGAAATATATGATTTAGGTGTCAACTCTTTAGGGATTGTAACCTTTATCTCAACATTTATGGGTGCAGTTGTAGCAATACAAATGGCGAAAAACTTTCAGGGAGCGTCTATTCCTGTTCCAGATGCTTACATTGGTTATGCGACCAAAGTGGTTTTGGTGTTAGAGTTTGCCCCAACCATTATGTCGCTAATTTTAGTTGGTAAAGTAGGTTCGTACATCGCATCGAGTATCGGAACTATGCGTGTTACAGAACAAATTGACGCGTTAGATGTAATGGGGATCAATTCTGCAAACTTCTTGATTTTACCAAAAATTATCGCCTGTGTATTTTTCAATCCTTTATTGGTTATGATTTCTATCGGATTTGGATTATTAGGAGGTTACTACATTGGTGTTTTTACAAAACTATGGTCTGCAGCCGATTTTATTACAGGTTTACAAATGAATATGGCAACAAAATTGTTTGTCTATACATTCCTTAAAACAATGGTATTCGCGTTTGTTATCGCAACAATTCCGGCATATTATGGTTATAAAGTAAAAGGAGGTTCGTTAGAAGTTGGTCGTTCTGCAACAACAGCTGTTGTATGGACATCAGTAGCAATTATTGTGATCAATTTAATATTAACACAAACAATTTTGAGCTAATGATTGAGGTAAAAGATATCAGAAAATCATTTGATGCAGTAGAAGTACTGAAAGGTTTTTCTGTCACTTTCGAGAAAGGAAAAGTTAGTTTGATTATTGGTCAAAGTGGTTCTGGAAAAACTGTTTTTTTGAAAAATTTGATTGGATTATTAACACCAACTTCAGGTCAAATTTTGTACGAAGGAGATAATATGATCGAGTTTGATTACAAAGAAAAACAACGTTTACGTTCAGAAATTGGAGTAGTTTTCCAAGGTTCGGCTTTGTATGATACGATGAATATTGTAGAAAATGTAAAATTTCCATTGCAAATGTTTTCGGATATGTCAAATGCTGATGCCGAAAAACGTGCGCGTGAAGTGTTAGATCGTGTAGAAATAGCTCGTACAGCGCTTAAAAAATATCCGTCAGAAATATCTGGAGGAATGCAAAAACGTGTGGCGATTGCGCGCGCGATTGTAAATAATCCAAAATATTTATTTGCTGATGAACCAAACTCTGGTCTTGACCCGAAAACGGCGTTAGTTATCGACCAATTAATTTATGATATCACAAAAGAATACAACACAACAACCGTTGTAAATACACACGATATGAACTCGGTAATGGAAATTGGAGATCATATTGTTTTCTTAAAAAATGGTTTCTTGGAATGGGAAGGGACAAAAGAGGAGATTTTGGTGGCTGATAATCCAAATGTTATTGATTTTGTATATTCGTCAAATCTTTTCAAGAAACTAAGAGAAGCCTTATTAAAAGAACAATAATAAATCAATAAAAATAAAAATTCTATGAAAAAATTAATTTTAACTGCAATTGTAGGTTTAGCTGCAAATTTTGCAACAGCACAAAATATCAATTTTGGTATCAAAGGAGGAGCTGTTTTCAATACAGATAAAGGAAAAGTTTGGGAAGATGCTGGAAATATTTTCAAGAAAGATGGGAAAGCTTCTGCAGGGTTTCAAGCTGGTGCTTTAGCTCGTGTCTCTTTAGCAGGAATTTACATTCAACCAGAGTTATTGTATACGCAATTCAAAAATGAATATGATGTTGATGGACAAAAACTGAATGTAACTAAAAAACGTATGGATATTCCTGTAAATGTTGGAAAAAGATTTTTAGGAATCGGACATATTCAAGCTGGTCCAGTTTTCTCTTACTATTTTGATGATAAATTATCTGTAAAAGATTTTACAACTGCAAAACAAGACGAATTTAATGTCGGAATGCAAATTGGTGCAGGTGTAGAAGTTTCTAAATTATTATTCGATTTACGTTACGAATTTGGTCTAGGAAAAATCGGTTCTGAAATTGTAAACTCTGATGGCAGACAATTTCAAACAGAAAATCGTCCACAAATGTTAAACTTATCAGTAGCATATTTATTCTAAAAGGTTGTTTGTAAATAAATTTATTGGATATATTTGTTCCAAATTGTATTTTTGCAACCTCGTAAATTATTAAAATGGCAAAAAATAATAAAAAAGAAGAATTCGCTACAGAGCAATTCGTAGAAAAATTAGATAGAACAGCTTTCAACGTAGAGTTTTTTGTTGAAAAATATGCTAAAGCAATTGGTATTGGTTTAGGAGTAATTATTGTAGCTGTTTTAGGTTATTTTGCTTACTTAAAATTAGTCGTAGAACCTAAATCAGAAGACGCTTTCAAAGAAATGGTTCAAGCAGAACGTCTTTTTGATCAAGATTCTATTAACGTTGCTCTTAATGGTAGCGCAGGAAGTTTCCAAGGTTTACAACAAATTGTTGATGAATATGGAAATACTGATGCTGGTAATTTAGCACGTTTCAAAGCGGCAAGTTCTTATTATAAATTAGGAGATTACGCATCTGCGGTAAAATTATTAGAAGATTTTGACACAGATGACAATGTAATGTTGGCGCAAAAATATGGTATGTTAGGAAATGCATTAGTTGCTTCTAACAAATTAGAAGAAGGTTTACCTTACTATGTAAAAGCTGCTGAAGCGACAGAAGTTGAAACATTACAATCGACTTACTATACAAAAGCGGGTGAAATTGCGATGGAATTAGGTAAAAATGCTGATGCTTTAAAATATTTTCAAGCTTTAGAGGATAAATATCCAAATGCAAATAATGGTGAAACTGCGAAGTTTATTGAGCGTTTAAAATACGCTTCTGAAACTGCGAAATAATTCACTTCAAAAGATAATTACAAGCCGAACAAATTGTTCGGCTTTTTTTATTGATTCAAATCAAAGTTTATCCTAAATCATTTTTGTAATTTTACCATTCAAATTTTAAACAAAATGGCAACAGAAAATAAAAATTTATCTCAATATAATAAAGCAGAATTACCAAATGTAGCGGGCTCTAAGTTTGCAATCATTACATCTGAATGGAATAATCATATCACATTTAATTTACGAGATGGAGCAAAAGATACATTGATTGATTTGGGCGCAAATCCTGATGATGTTACATTATATGAAGTTCCTGGTAGTTTTGAGTTGATTTATGGAGCTGATAAAGTCGCGCAAGTTCATCCAGATTTGGACGGAATTATCGTTGTTGGATGTGTGATTCGTGGAGCAACAGCGCATTTTGATTATGTTTGTCAAGGTGTGACACAAGGAATCAAAGATTTGAATATCAAACACAATATGCCAATTATTTTTTGTGTTTTAACAGACGAAAATGAACAGCAATCAATTGATCGTTCTGGCGGAAAACATGGAAATAAAGGAGTTGAAGCTGGTGTAGCTGCGGTTATGATGGCGGATATGAAAAAGAAATTAGGTAAATAATTTTAGAATGATAGATTCAAAACTTTATCGATGCCAATAGCAGAAGATTTTAAATCAATTTATACGAAAAATTGGGAGATTTATTTTTCTCAATGTGATCCGACAGGTAAGATGAAATTGTCTGAAATGGCAAATCTTTTTCAATTAACTGCTTCAGAACACGCGATAAAAGGAGGTTTAGGTTTCTTTGATTTACAAGAATTTAATCAATCTTGGGTAATGAATCGACTTCGAATTGAGATTGATGAATTACCTTCTTGGACAGATTTTGTTGACGTGAAAACATGGATTGAAGTTTTGAAAGGTGCAAAATCTATTCGTGATTTTACAATCGAGAAAAATGGAAAAAAATTAATTGGAGCTTCAAGTTTGTGGGCGGTTTTCAATACAGAAAAACGTCGTCCTGATATTCTTCAAATTGATTCATCTCACATTGAACGTTTTCCTGATCTGAAACCAACGGAAGTCGAGAATTCGATTTTAAACATCGATTTTGAACCAACAGAAGTTATTCAATATAAAGTTCAGTTTTCTGATTTAGATATCGTAAAACACGCAAATAATACCAAATATTTGGATTGGTGCTTGAATACTATTGATCCTGAAATCATATTAAAACATCGTATCAAAGCGATTGATATGAATTTCTTGAAAGAATTAAGTTTACATGACAAAATAGAAATTCAGAAATTAGAAACTAAGAATTTAATTCAGTTTAAAGTTGTTAATCAAGAAAAAGTAAACTTCGTTTGTCGATTGGAGTTGAGGTAAAATACTTTGTATAATGCGATGTAGAAATGAGTTCAACATGACTTATGGATAATAAGTCAGAATGCAACGTAAGTGGAATGAAGAATCTCAGATTCCTCCTTTCGTCGGAATGACATTTACTTTATCAGAGTTTTGAAAACAATTATTCTGAGTTTATCAAAGAATCTAAAATTATTACAATAAAAAAAGGTTTCATATCGAAACCTTTTTTATCTATTTTTCTTTTGTCAAAACAAATTTAGCAGAATCGGCCGACTCTATTTTCTTCTGATTTTTATTTAACTGAGTAATTTTTCCTTCTTCAACCAAAAAAGCATTCGGAACATTGGCAATTTCAGGAAAAACAATTGTATTTCCATCTTCTTTAAACTGAAAAGTTCCAGTTGTCATAATAGCCATTTTATCTAACCCCAAACGTTTTGTAGAATAGACATATCCTTTGTTTGGTAATAATTTTATTTCCATTTCAACCTCTTTGCAATCTTTCTCATAACAAGGCAAAATTCCTTTGTAAGCTCCTTCGTATTGAATAGATTCTTCGGCAGTTTTTGCTTCAACTTTTACTGAATCTTCTACATTTTCTACATCATTTTTTACAGGTTCTGTTTCGCTTTTACAACTTGACACAACAAAAGCTGCGATTGTAAATGTGGCTAAAATTATTTTTTTCATTTTTTAGAATTTGATTTAAAGGTAAGTAAATTTTGAGCCAAAAAAAATCCTTCCGAATATTTTCAGAAGGATTTGTATAATGTTTTGTAATCTTATTCGATTAGAAAATTTCTTTCGCAGCAAAGTGGAAAGCAGCTTCAATAGCAGCATTTTCGTCAGAATCAGAACCGTGAACAGCGTTAGCATCGATAGATTCAGCATATTTAGCACGGATTGTACCTTCTGCAGCCTCAGCTGGGTTAGTAGCACCGATTAAAGTACGGAAATCAGCAACTGCGTTGTCTTTTTCTAAAACTGCAGCAACGATTGGTCCAGAAGTCATGAATTCTACTAAATCCTTGAAGAAAGGACGCTCTGCGTGGATAGCGTAAAATGCTTCAGCATCTTGTTTTGCTAATTGAGTCATTTTAGCCGCTTTAATTTTGAAACCAGCGTCAGTAATGTCTTTTAAAATATCTCCGATGTGTCCTTTTGCAACTGCATCAGGCTTAATCATTGTAAATGTAATGTTTGCCATTTTATTGAATTGTATTTATTACTTATTTTTTGAGGTGCAAAATTACAAAAATGATTCGAATGTTTTTGTTTTATAATTAAAATTTCTTATTTTAATAAAAATAGTTAATTGTTATTCATTTAAGATTGTTTCAATTCGATAATATTTCTTATTTTTAAGAGAAATCTAAAACTTATGAATACAAATGATCTTTCCACATTTCATCATAAAACAAAACTCAAAAAGGTTGGTGATAAATATTTTCTACCTTTCGAAATTTGGAATTATTTAGATTTTGGGCTGATGTTTGCACTTGTTTTATTCTTTATTTATGCATCAAGTGAAATGAATATTGTTTTTATTTCAATGATTTTAATTTTTGGAATCCGAATAATAACGACAATTAAAGACAGATTTTTTGTAGAAATTAAAACATCAAAATCGTTGAGTGAGAATATTAATTTAATCAATGAATTAGCACAGCGTCAACATAATTTTACGCAATCATTGGACGAAGAAGGTTTGTTTCTTTTTGAATATTCGGAACGAAATATTTTTTACAAATACAATTACCGAAGAAGAGATTATATCGAAACAGTTGTGATTTACTGTGAAGACAATTCGATTTGGGTGAACTCTTTTAATCAACGTTATTTCGGAATTTTTAGACGATATAATCTAAAACAATGGATAAAATTGATCCAATTAAAAAGCGAGAATTAATCTCGCTTTTTAATTTTAATATCTTTCGATTAAATCGTTTCCTATTTCGTTGATAGAATCATCAGTTTCTTTTGGGTTTGGTCCCCATTGATTAGAACCTGGTTGACTATCCATAATAAAAAATATTAATAAAATAAGATTTCCTCCAGGTATAAAAGTTAATAAATAGAACCATCCACTTTTTCCTGTGTCATGCAATCTTCTACTTATTAAAGCTAATCTTGGTATAAGAGTTATAAAAAAAAATAAAACTATTATTCCTCCAATAGTATATGAAACTATGTCTGATATATTTATAAATTTAAATAAACAAATGAAAGATATTATAAAAAATATAGTATTAATTAAAGTTGTATACCAAAATTCGCTTCTGCGGGCTCTTCCCGAGAAATTGGCGTAATTGTCAAACATTACTCGTTTGTATATTTCAATCATAGATTAAGTTGTTAAATTATGTTAAAAATATTAAAATAAATTTTATTACGTAACTCTTAATCTGCTTTTAAACGTTTAGTTTTGAACATTTCTGGCTTATAATTAATAATAAAAACACCAAGAATAATTAGAATAGTAGCGACGATAAACTTTGATGAAATTTGTTCGTCTAATATTAACCAACCCAAAATTATTGCAATAATCGTATTGAAATAAGAAAGAATAGAAACTTGTATTGGAGAAATTTTGGTCAACGCATAATGAAATGAAAAAAACGTAATCACAGAACCAAAAACAGCTAAATAAAGCATGGCAGAAATACTTTTTGTACTCCAATTTTCGAAATTATAATTTTTAGTAAAAGCGAATGCAAAAATAATTTGAACAATTCCAGCAAATATAAATTGGTAAAAAAGATTGAGAGAAATATTTTTAGATTGAATATTCATTTTCTTGGTGAAAATAGTTCCTGTTGCCCAACCTGTAATCGCACAAAAAAGTAAAATAATTCCAGTTCTATATGCTAGATTTGCTAATTCTTGATTTCCCTACCAAAAAATAAATATTCCACCCCCAAAATAAAGTAAAACACCTAATAATCCACGCTAACTGAATTTTTGTAAGCCAATAAAAATACTTCCTAAAAAAACGAGAATAGGTGAGGTTGCACTAATTAATGCAGCTAAAATACTCGATAAGTTTTCTTCTGCAGCAGTAGTTAATCCATTTGCCATTATCAGCATTAATGAAGCGAGATAAGTTGATAAGAAAGGTTTTTCCAGACAATCTATTTTAATTCCTTTTTAGATAGTAAAATAATTAGCATAATTAGTCCTGCCAAAAATTGACGAATTTCAGCAACAAACCAACTAGGAATAGTTTCTACAGCTATACGAATTCCGAGGAAAGTTGTTCCCCAAACAATTGCAACTATACTAACGGCAATCAATAATTTGATCTCTTTCAAGATAAAAAAGTTAAAAGTGTTAATTCTAAAATAGAATTATAAAAATAAAAAAAAAGCGACTTGATAAACCAAGTCGCTTTTAAAGTATTATAATAGAGATTTATTATTTAACAAAATCCTCTGCTTGTTTTAGTGCAGCATCTAATCCAGAAACCTCTTTACCACCTGCTGTAGCTAAGAAAGGTTGTCCACCTCCGCCACCGTTGATGTGTTTTGCAATTTCTTTTACAATTTGTCCTGCGTTATAACCTTTTTCATCTACAAGGTTTTTTGCGATAGAAATTGTAATCGATGGTTTTACGGCATCATTCGTACCAACAACGATAAATGCATTTTCGATTTCTTTTGTTAAATCAATTGCATTTTGTTTTGCGGCATTTGTATCTAAATTCGTTTTAACCGCTAAGAAATTAACACCATTAATCTCTTTAATCGCAGCTTTCCAAGTCGCTTTCTCAGCAGCAGCTTGTTGCGCAACAAAAGACTCTAATTGCTTTTTCAATTCTGCATTTTCATCTAATAAATGTTGAACCGCTTTTACCGCATCATTTTTCGTTTTAAGTGCAGCTAAAACATCATTGTAATTTTTCTCAGCATCTTTGTATGCTTCGATTGCTTTGTTTGATGTAATTGCTTCGATACGACGAATACCAGCAGCAGTAGAAGATTCAGATAAAATTCTGAACAAACGAATATCTGCTGTGTTTTTTACGTGCGTACCACCACATAATTCGATTGAAGATCCGAAACGAATGACACGAACTTTATCACCATATTTTTCACCAAATAGAGCCATAGCTCCATCAGCAATAGCTTCGTTGATATCACAATCTCTTTTTTCGATTAATGGTAAAGCTTCTGCAATTTTATCGTTTACTTTTTGCTCAACAATAGCCAATTCTTCATCTGTCATTTTAGAGAAATGAGAAAAGTCAAAACGTAAATAATCGTCTCCAACATACGAACCTTTTTGTTCTACGTGCGTTCCTAAAACTTCGCGTAAAGCTTCGTGCATTAAGTGTGTTGCAGAGTGATTTTTCGTTGTCTCGTTACGTTTTTCTGTGTCAACTTTTGCATTGAATGTAGCGTTTACATTTTCTGGTAAAGTTTCAACAAAATGAATTACTAAGTTGTTTTCTTTTTTCGTGTCAACAACTTCAATTGTTTCATTCAATGTAGAAATTGATCCTGTATCACCAATTTGTCCTCCAGATTCTGCATAGAATGGCGTTTGGTTGAATACTAATTGGAAAAATTCTCCTTTTTTATTTTTTACTTTTCTGTAACGTGTAATTTTTACTTCAGCTTCTGTGTTATCATAAGCGATAGAAATTTCGTTTCCTTTATCATCTAAAATAACCCAGTCATCCGTCACCAAAGCAGTTGCTTTTTTAGAACGTTCTTTTTGTTTCGCCATTTCAGCCTCAAAACCAGCTTCGTCAATTGTGAAACCGTGATCTTCTGCTACAATACGAGATAAATCTGCGGGGAAACCAAATGTGTCATATAATTCGAAAACCACATCACCAGGAACAACTTTAGAATTTCCTAATTGCTCAATGATTTGATTTAATCGATTTAATCCTTGTTCAATTGTACGTAAGAAAGATGCTTCTTCTTCGCGAATAACGCCAGTTACAATTGTTTCTTGTTTCACTAATTCTGGGAAGAAATCACCCATTTCAGCTTTCAAGATTGGATATAATTTATAGATAAAAGGTTCTTTAAGACCTAAGAAACGATATCCATAAGAAATTGCACGACGTAAAATACGACGAATTACATATCCTGCTCCTGTGTTTGATGGTAATTGTCCGTCTGCAATTGCAAAAGAAACGGCGCGTAAATGGTCAACTACAACACGTATAGCGATATCTGTTTTTTCTGCTGTTCCGTATTTTACACCAGAAATTTCTTCTAATTTATTGATTGTTGGTTGAAAAACATCTGTATCATAATTAGATGATTTTCCTTGTAAAACCATTGCCAAACGCTCAAATCCCATACCTGTATCGATGTGGCGCGCTGGTAAAGATTCTAAAGAACCATCCGCTTTACGTTGATATTGCATAAATACCAAGTTCCAAATTTCGATAACTTGTGGATGATCCATATTAACTAATGTTTTACCATCAACAGCTAAACGATCAGCTTCTGGACGAATATCTACGTGAATTTCAGAACATGGTCCACATGGTCCAATATCACCCATTTCCCAGAAATTATCTTTTTTATTTCCGTAAAGAATTCTGTCTTCAGCAATATGTTGTTTCCAAAGTTCTAATGCTTCTTCATCTAATGATGTTCCGTCACCTTTATCACCTTCAAAAACGGTTACATAAATTTGATCTTTAGAGATTCCGTATTTTTCTGTTAGTAATTCCCACGCCCAAGCGATTGCTTCTTTTTTGAAATAATCACCAAAAGACCAGTTTCCTAACATTTCGAACATCGTGTGGTGGTAAGTATCTTTTCCTACATCATCCAAATCATTATGTTTACCAGAAACACGAAGACATTTTTGTGTATCCGCGATACGATTACTTTTTGGAGTTCCGTTTCCTAAAAAATATTCTTTGAATTGTGCCATCCCCGAATTATTGAACATTAATGTCGGATCGTCTTTCAAAACAATCGGCGCTGAGTCTACTATTAAGTGGCCTTTTGTCTCAAAAAAATGCAGAAATTCTTTTCTTATATCTTTGGATTTCATTTAATTAAATTATTTTTATCATTTGATTAACAAGTTTACTCGTACAATATTCGTTACTTTGCAAACGTTTTACAAAGATAATAAAAGGTTGGTTAAGTAATGGAAAATAAAAACTATAAGTATAATTCTGTGAAATTTTTGATGAGTTGGGCGAAGAAAAGAGTCCAAAAAACTCCTAAAACAGCATTATACGTATTACTATTTTTATGTCTATCGACAATATCTGCTGGAATGATAGGATATCATTTTAATGATTCTGAATACGCATCGAGAGCAGGAAAATTCAAAGACGACAAAAGCAAATTATTGGCTGAGTTGGAAAGAATGGAAAATGAAAATCAGCAATTACATAAAAAATTCAAAGAAGTTGAAGAGGCTTTGACAGAAATCGAAGAAAAAGATCGCAATATTTATCGTACAATTTATGATATGCGTGTAAATGAAAACATCGATTCTGTAAATAAAGAAATTGATAATTATACAGCAGAAGATATTGAGAAATTAATCGATAAAATTGAAATTGAATCAAAATCGTTGGACGAAGTGTTTCGTTCGGCTGGTGTAAAAGATGCGAATTTATCATCAATGCCAGTTCTAAAACCTGTTGCAGATAAATATGTAAGCAGATTAGCTTCTGGTTATGGATCTCGTTTTCACCCGATTTTGAAAGTGAATAAAATGCACAAAGGTTTAGATTTTGCTGCTTCTACAGGAACACCAATTTATGCAACTGGAGATGGTTCTGTAAAAGTTTCTGAATTTAATTCGGGTTACGGAAATATGGTGGTTTTGAAACACGGAAATGGTTACGAAAGTTTGTATGCTCACATGTCTCGTGCTAAAGTTCGTAGCGGACAAAAAGTGAAAAGAGGTGATGTAATTGGTTATGTTGGGACGACAGGATTGTCGACAGGAGCACATTTACATTACGAAATTCACAAGAATGGAGAACCAGTAGATCCGATTATGTATTTCTACAATGATGTAGATCCAGACGATTTCATTAAAATTTATCAAAACTCTAAAAAATTGTCATTATCTTTGGATTAAACGCTGATAATGAACGTAGACCTGCCTGATAAACTATATTACTCGATTGGCGAAGTTGCCAAAGCCTTTGATGTAAATGCATCGTTGATTCGATTTTGGGAAAAAGAATTTGAAATTATTCAACCCAAAAAGAATAAAAAAGGAAATCGATTATTTACCAAAAATGATATTGATTGTTTCAAGAATATCTATTATTTGGTAAAAATAAAAGGCTATACGTTAGAAGGTGCAAAACAAGCGATTGGTAAAAAAGGAATTGCGACAACAACAGATGAAATAGATGTTGTGAAGCGATTAGAAAATATAAAAGATGAACTCATCAAACTTAAAATGAGTTTTGAGTCGGAAGAAATTTTAGAAAAAGATGAACTGAATTAAGTTCATCTTTTTTGGTTATAAAACTTTTGTTTCAATAAATTTAAAGCCAATTGCAAGTATAAAACTTATAATGATTAGAATCCAGTTTGGTTTTAGTTTAGTTTTTAATTCAAATAGTTTCGAAAAAATTTCAATCACTCTTTCTTTGTCAATAATTAAGATAACAAAGACTAAAACTTGATAAAAAATAGAAGAATTTAGCGCAACAATTTCATAGAAATAATCTTGTAGAATAATATTGATTAAAATTGTAGTTAATAACAAGCATGCAAAAATTCTTGTCCTTCTAAAAAGTAATGTGATTGCACCAATCACTTCAAAAATTCCGATGATTATTGGATACCCTTTGGTAAAACTATAAAAATTCCACATCAATCGATGACCTTCAGAAAGATGATTATTAATGCTGTTATCCATATTTGTGAATTGAGTAGGTTTTACAATTCCATACACAAACATTGATATTGAAACCGTAAATATTGCTGACCAATAAAGTATATAGATTAGTTTTTGTTTCATTTATTTTTTAAAATTATTTAGAATAATCATTACAATTTTTATAATTAATACAATAATAGTGATTGGAAGTAAGAAGAGTAAAATGGAGTATAAACTCCAAAAATCATTTAAAATTTTAAAATATTGTAAAAAAAATAAGCTAATCAAGTAAAGCCAGAATAAAAAAACTAAAATGAGAAGGTTATTTATTTTGAATATTTTTCGTTCAACGAAATAAAAAGTCAAAATAATCAAAAGTGGTATTGCAATAGTATAAACGTAAAACATATTTTAGGTTAATAGTTGGTTATAAGCTACGATGAACTCTTCCAATTGTTGTAAAGTTACTTTATCAATAATTTTTCCTTCCGAATTTACTTTTCCTTTAACACCTTGAATGAGTAAAGTTGTTTCATTATTGAAGTTTGTCATCAACGTTTTCATTATCAATTGCAATTCTTCATGTCCTTTTTCTCCATTTGCAGACGCAGTGATAATTCCTAAAGGTTTTCCATCAAAAATGGTTGTAGAAACGCACCATTCTAATACATTTTTTAATCCACTCGGAATACTAAAAATATATTCGGGCGTACAAATAATTATTCCATCAGCTTTTTCTATTTCAGTTCTAAAACCAAGTATTTCTTGCGGCGTATTTTCGATAGAACGTTCTGGATCAAAATGAGGAAGAGTTTTTAATTCATCAAAAACAGTACATTTGAAATATTGAGATGTAGAAGAAATAAAATTTTCTATGATTTTTTGATTAGATGAATTTTCGCTTGTGCTTCCATTAATGATGAAAATATTTTTCATTTTCGTTGATTTGAACATCTAAAATAGATAATTATTCTTAACTTATCTTAAGAAAATCTTCTGCTAAGATTTCGTAAATTTACAGATTCAAACGAAAACTCAATGTACTTAATATACGATACAGAGACAACTGGTCTTCCGAAAGATTGGAATGCGCCGATTTCTGACTCCGACAACTGGCCGCGTTGTATACAAATCGCTTGGCAATTGCACGATGAAATGGGGCAAATTATTGAACATCAAGATTATTTGGTGCGTCCAGATGGTTTTGATATTCCGTATGATTCTGAACGTATTCACGGAATTTCAACTGATTTAGCAACCGAAAAAGGTGTTCCATTAAAAGAAGTTTTAGATAAATTCAACGAAGCTTTAGGTAAAGCTAAATTTATTGTTGGACAAAATTTAGGTTTCGATATTAACATTATGGGAGCCGAATTTTATCGTCTGAATTATGAAAATAATTTAGCCGAAAAACCTGTTTTGGATACCTGTACCGAGGTGACTGCTGAGTTATTGAAACTTCCTGGAGGTCGTGGAGGTCGTTACAAATTACCAACGTTAACGGAATTGCATCAATATCTTTTTGGTGTTTCGTTTGGCGAAGCGCATAACGCAACTGCCGATGTGGAGGCAACTACGCGTTGTTTTTTCGAGTTGATTCGTAAAGGTATTTTTACAAAAAACGAGTTAGAAGTTGAAGATGAATATTTTGTTCGATTTAATGCAATTAATGAAACAAATATTCAGCCAGTTGGACTAAATCACGTAAATCTTAAAAAAGCTTCACAAGAAATTGCGAAAATTAAAGCCAAAGAAGATGGAGGAGATGAGGTTATTGATATTTCGGAAGAAGTTTTAGCACAATTCGAGAAAGCAAAATTTGCACATTTACATAATCACACACAATTTTCAATTCTTCAATCGACTATTTCTGTAAACGATTTGGTGAGTGCTGCGGCAAAAAATAAAATGACTGCAGTTGCAATTACCGATCATGGAAATATGATGGGAGCTTTTCATTTTAATGCAGAAGTACAAAATCATAATAAAGCTGCAAAAGTAAAGAATGAAGAGTTAATTGCTGACGGAGCAGAACCAACGGAAGTTATCTTAAAACCTATTATTGGTTCCGAATTCTTTGTTTGTGAAAATCATTTAGACAAAACAAAAAAGGATAATGGCTATCAAATTGTAATTTTTGCAAAGAACAAAAATGGTTATCATCATTTAGCAAAAATGGCATCGAAGGCTTATACTGATGGGTTTTACTACGTGCCTCGAATTGATAAAGCGATTATTGAAGAATATAAAGAAGATTTAATTGTTTTGTCTGGAAACTTACAAGGTGAAGTTCCAAACAAAATTTTGAATCTTGGTGAAAAGCAAGCCGAAGAAGCTTTACTTTGGTGGAAAGAGCAGTTTGGTGATGATTTTTACATCGAATTGATGCGCCACGGACAAGAAGATGAAGATCGTGTTAATCAGACTTTGCTTGCGTTTGCGCGTAAACACAATGTAAAAGTTGTTGCGACAAATAATACGTATTATATCAATCAAGACGATTCGAATGCACACGATATTTTGTTGTGTGTGCGCGATGCAGAAAAACAATCAACGCCAATTGGTCGTGGTCGTGGATTCCGTTTTGGTTTGCCAAATCAAGAATATTATTTTAAGTCGGAAGCAGAAATGAAACAATTGTTTCAAGACATTCCCGAAGCAATTATTAATATTCAAGAAATTGTTGATAAAATAGAAGAATACACGCTTTATCGAGATGTATTACTTCCAAAATTTGATATTCCCGAAGAATTTCATCACGCAGAAGATGATGAAGATGGAGGGAAAAGAGGTGAGAATGCTTATTTAAAACATTTAACCTACGAAGGTGCAAAAATTCGTTATCCAGAATTGACAGACGAAATTAAAGAACGTTTGGATTTCGAATTAGCCACAATTGAAAAAACAGGTTATCCTGGTTATTTCTTGATTGTACAAGATTTTATTGCTGCGGCGCGTAAAATGGGCGTATCGGTTGGTCCAGGTCGTGGTTCGGCGGCAGGATCAGCAGTTGCTTATTGTTTATGGATTACCAATTTAGATCCAATTCAGTACGATTTACTTTTTGAGCGATTCCTAAATCCTGATCGTGTATCTATGCCCGATATCGATATCGACTTTGATGACGAAGGTCGATCGTTGGTAATGGATTATGTGATTGATAAATATGGAGCAAATCAAGTAGCGCAAATCATCACTTATGGTACAATGGCGGCGAAATCTTCGATTAAAGATACGGCGCGTGTATTGGATTTACCATTGTTTGATGCGAACCGTGTTGCAGGTTTGATTCCGAATATGAAGTTATCTAAAATCTTCAATTTAGATGAAGCTGCATTAAAAGGAGCCTTAAAACCAGAAGAGTTTGATGCTGTAAGCGAATTAAAACGTTTATCGAATGGAGACGATTTAGCTGCGGAAACTATTCAGCAAGCAAAAATCTTAGAAGGTTCTGTTCGTAACACGGGAATTCACGCGTGTGGGGTAATTATTACGCCAGATGATATTACGAATTTCGTACCTGTAACAACAGCTAAAGATTCAGATTTATATGTAACGCAGTTTGATAACTCGGTTACAGAAAGTGCCGGATTATTGAAGATGGACTTTTTGGGGTTGAAAACCTTAACCTTGATTAAAGATACCATCAAATTAGTAAAAGCGAGAACAGGAATCGAAATCAATCCGGATGAAATTCCGATTGACGACGAAAAAACATATGAGCTTTTCCAGCGTGGCGAAACGGTTGGGGTTTTCCAATACGAGTCACCCGGAATGCAAAAATACATGAAGGATTTACGTCCGACAGTTTTCGCGGATTTAATTGCCATGAATGCCCTTTATCGTCCTGGGCCTATCGAATATATTCCGTCGTTTGTTCGCCGTAAAAATGGTGAAGAACCAATTCAGTACGATTTGGATGCGATGGAAGAATATTTATCAGAAACCTACGGAATTACGGTTTATCAGGAGCAAGTAATGTTGCTTTCGCAAAAATTAGCAGGTTTCTCGAAAGGTGATGCCGACGTTTTGCGTAAAGCAATGGGGAAAAAGCAAAAAGCTGTCTTGGATAAAATGAAACCAAAATTTGTTGCGCAAGCTTCAGAAAAAGGGCATGATCCTAAGATTTTAGAAAAAGTTTGGACAGACTGGGAAGCCTTTGCATCCTATGCCTTCAATAAATCGCACTCGACGTGTTATGCATGGGTAGCGTATCAAACAGCTTATCTGAAAGCACATTATCCAGCAGAATATATGGCGGCTGTTCTTTCAAATAATATGAATGATATCAAGCAAGTGACCTTCTTTATGGAAGAGTGTAAGCGAATGGGATTGGCGGTTCTTGGTCCAGATATCAATGAATCGATTACGAAGTTTAACGTAAACGAAAATTATGAAATTCGTTTTGGAATGGGTGCTGTAAAAGGAGTTGGACATGCTGCGGTAAATTCAATTATATCAGAACGAGAAGAAAATGGACCTTTCAAAGATATTTACGATTTTGTGAAACGTGTCGAATTAAGAACGGTGAACAAAAAAACAATCGAAAATTTAGTTTTGGCTGGAGGTTTTGATTCGTTCGAATTTCATCGTGGACGTTATTTCTTTATCGATAATACAACGACGAATTTGGAGAAATTAATCAAATATGGAGGAAATTATCAGGAGCAAAAAAACTCTTCTCAAACTTCTTTATTTGGTGATTTCGGAGGAGATTCTGTTGTAGAAGATGTGGTTCCGATGTTGCCAGATTGTGAGAAATGGAATATGTTACAACGTTTGTCGAAGGAGAAAGAAGTTGTTGGAATTTATATTTCTTCGCATCCTTTGGATGATTTCAAACATGAGTTGAAAATGGCTTCAAATTGTAGTATTTCTGATATCAATGCGAATGAAGATAATTTTGTCAACAAAGAAGTTTCGATTTGTGGAATGATGTCAAATATTCAACATAGAATTGCCAAAAATGGAAACGAATTTGGTATTTTTACGTTTAGCGATTATACAGATTCGATGGATATCATGGTTTTTGGGAGCGATTATATGAAGTATAGACACTTTATGCAAGAAAATATGTTCTTGAATTTGAAATTGAATATCTCGAAAAAAGAATTCAAAGACAAAGAAGGAAATGTAACACAAGGTCGTGTGTATAAAAACATCACAAATATTTTGTTGTTGAATGAAATTGTGGAAAAGCAAGCCGAAAAAATGACGGTGAAGATTGAAGTTCCAGAATTTTCGGAAGAAACATTTAGCAAATTATCAGATATTATGTTCAAATATCAAGGAGATAAATTATTAAAAATTCAATTAATTGATCCAAAAGATTATTTGAACAATTTGGATTTACCAGCAAGTAAAATCAAAATTAACATTTGTCGAGATTTGTTGAAAGAATTAGATGAATTGCAGGAAATTACATTCAAACTGAATTAATTATTCGTTTCATCTATTCAATAATTGATAGATAATATGAACGAAATTTTTCAAGAATAAAATTTTATGTAGATTTGTAAACTTAAGATTAGATAAAAAAATATAAGATTATGGCATTAGAAGTAACAGACGCATCATTTGCATCAGATATTATAGAGTCAGGAAAACCAGCAATGGTTGATTTTTGGGCTGTTTGGTGTGGTCCTTGTAGAATGGTTGGTCCAGTTGTGGAAGAGCTTGCTACAGAATATCAAGGAAAAGCAGTTATTGGTAAAGTTGATGTAGACACAAACCAAGAAGTTGCTGCGAAATATGGAATCCGCAACATTCCTACAATTTTATTCTTCAAAGACGGAGAAGTAGTAGACAAAGTTGTAGGAGTTGTTCCAAAAGAGCAATTAGTAGAAAAATTAAACGCGATTTTATAATAAATTAAATCGCTGATTTTGAAATAAAAGAATCTCGGATGCAAAATTTCCGAGATTTTTTTTGAAAAAAGTTTAGGTTTTATCAGAAAACCGCCTATATTTGCAATCCGAAATCGATACAGATTTTGATCCGGTAGTTCAGTTGGTTAGAATACTTGCCTGTCACGCAAGTGGTCGCGGGTTCGAGTCCCGTCCGGATCGCAAAAAGTTCGTTCTTTTACACAATATATTTTTTATAATTTCTGATCCGGTAGTTCAGTTGGTTAGAATACTTGCCTGTCACGCAAGTGGTCGCGGGTTCGAGTCCCGTCCGGATCGCAATTTTTTATAAAAATTCATAAAAAATATATCAATTTATAATTTTCTGATCCGGTAGTTCAGTTGGTTAGAATACTTGCCTGTCACGCAAGTGGTCGCGGGTTCGAGTCCCGTCCGGATCGCATCTATTTCTTTTTCTATTTTAGTGCGATCGAAAATTATAAATAAAAAAAACAGACTGATCCGGTAGTTCAGTTGGTTAGAATACTTGCCTGTCACGCAAGTGGTCGCGGGTTCGAGTCCCGTCCGGATCGCCAACTTTTATAAGCTTCACTTATTGTGAAGCTTTTTTTTGCTCCAAACTTTCCTAAATTCTACTTTTGCATAACGCATAACGCATAACAATGAATTATATTTATTTGGTGAACGCCTTGGTTACAGATGAAATAGGTAGAATGTTAGCTGTCCGAAAAAAGAAATCGAAATTTTTTCAGATGGTTGGAGGAAAACGAGAGCAAGATGAAGAATTATTAACAACGCTTCGACGCGAATTTTTAGAAGAGATTAATGTTGATATTCTACAGAACGATGTTTCATTTTTAGGACAACATACTTCTATTGCCGTTAACGAAGCGAATACTGAAGTTCATGCAAATGTGTTTCATGTTAAATTAAAATCATTAGAAACGCTTAAAATCGCTTCTGAGATAGAAGAAATGGTGTGGATAACGAAAGAAAATTACAAAGAATTTCAATTGGCTCATTTATTAGAAGAATTCAGTTTACCAATTTGGTTAGAAATGGAATTTTAAGCAAATATTTTTGAAACACACTAATGCGATTGTATTGCATTAATTAAAAAATAATCTATCTTTATTTAAAAAATAAATGATGGAGATAATTATAAAAACAATATTGGTTGGCGTTGGAGCAACAATTGTGATGGATATTTGGGCTTTTATTTTGAAATTATTCAATATTAAATCTTTGGACTATAGATTTGTAGGCCGTTGGATTGGACATTTTGCAAATGGAAAGTTTACGCATGATAAAATATTTGATTCAAAACCAATTCAAAATGAAGTTTTTATCGGTTGGTTGGCGCATTACTTAATCGGAATTACATTTTCTATTTTATTAGTCGTGATTTTTGGGGTAGAATGGTTAAATCATCCTACAATTTTTCCTGCTTTATTTGTAGGATTATTTACAATTGTCGCACCTTTTTTTATTATGCAACCAGCATTTGGGCTTGGAATTGCATCTTCAAAACTTCCGTCGCCAAATGTAATGCGTTTTCGCAGTTTACTCACACATCTTATTTTTGGTTTTGGCTTATATATTTCTGCATTAACTCTTTCTCTATTCTAAATATTTTTCAAAAAAGTTTGTAACGTTTTTACTTTTTTCCTACTTACTAGTAAACACTAAAATAATTAAACGATGAAATCTATTTGGGAAACAACAGTTGAAAATAATGTTATCAGAATCGAGAATAATTGGTTTTCTGGCGAAAAACTTTTTGTAAATGACAAATTACAAGATTATCAAATTAACTATTTTTCTGCACCAATTTTAACGGGGCATTTAAAAAATTCTAAAGATGAAAAGTTAAAGATCAAAGTAAATATTTTGCAAGAATTTTTCGGAGTCAATTGTATTTTATTTATCGACGATGAACAAGTTGCGTTGAAAAAAATAAAGTAACGATTTTGGAAGCTAAACAAACTCTTTTTTTAGAATTAATCGATCAACACAAAGGGATTTTACACAAAATCGCTAAGATGTATATGGATAATTCTGAAGATCAAAATGATTTGATACAAGAGATTGTTTTGCAACTATGGAAATCTTTTGATCGATTCGAAGGTAAATCTCAATTTTCAACTTGGATGTATCGCGTTTCGTTGAACACGGCGTTAACTTATTTTAGAAAAGAAAAGAAAAAAGCAGATCGTCATACTTTTTTAGAAAATATTGATCAAGTAGATGAGATGAATTCTGGTGAAAAAGAAACACAACTCGAATTGTTTTATAAAGCAGTTCATGAATTGAATAAAGTAGAAAAAGCATTGATTTTTCTGTTTTTGGAAGGACAGAATCACAAGGAAATTAGTATGAACTTGGGAATTTCGGAAGGAAACGCACGTGTGAAATTGAACAGAACGAAAGAAAAAATACAAATCATCATAAAAAAATACGGTTATGAATTTTGATGAATTACAAAAACAATGGGACAATCAATCTTCAGATGAAGTGAAAATTGATCCAAATCTTGAGCTTAATCAAGAAGCAAATACCATTATTGATAAAGTAAGAAAAACATTGAAACAAGAGTTTTATTTTCAATTATTAGGATTATTGTTTTTATATACTTTTCCTTTCTTATTTGATGCAAATACGCCAACAATTTGGTGGACATTGTTGTGTGTTTCGTTGACTTTTTTGGTGCCGTTTATTTATGTTTTCAAGTTTTATAAACGATCATATCATCTGGAATATAATTCGTTAAAGAACATCAATTGGTTTTATTTCAATTACAAATCTGCGATTGATATTTACAGTATTTACTCGTACATGATCTGTATTTTAATGTTGATGATTATTGGTGTTTCGTATATACAACATCCAAACTCGTTGCAATTTGAATACAAATTTCAGTTTTATCTTTATATTTTTCTCACACTATTTTTCTATGTTTTAATTTGCGTTTTATTATTAAAATGGTGGATTTCTACTTATTATAAAAAGAATCTGGTAGAATTAGAAAATATATTACATCAATTAGAAGAGTAACCAAAAGTTACTCTTTTTTTAATATGGAATATTAAGTACAAACTTAAATTTCATTGGAACATTATTTCGGAGAATTTCTACAGAAATTTGCTGAAATTCATTTTTAATCATAAATTTTTCGATATCATCTAAACTCATTTTATTCACTTGTTTTCCGTCCAATTTTGTAAGTATATCATTTGCTTTCAAACCCACTAAATCTGCATTCGATTTTTTACGAACCGCTTCTATTTTATAAATAGGTTTCATCACATATTGATAGTTAACTTTGTTTGTCGTGATAGAATTATATTCAGATATAGATGTATTTTGTGATACAATATTTATTTTTTCATTTTTCCATTCAAATTGATCATGAATTATCGTTAATCCACTTCTATTGTAGTGAAAAGCATCTTTGAAATTTCGATTCGGTTTATAATAAAACAATTGATTTTTATAATCTAAAATAATTGTAAATCTTCTCAAAATTTCATTTCCGAGAGAGCCTTTTCGATTATTTTTAAAGTTAATATATTGGATTGATTCGATATCTGGAATGGCAATTAAAGGTTGATTAAGTTTATATTTATTTAAGTTTACAGCATCTATAACCCCACGTTTACCATTAATAGAACCATTAAAACCTTTGCCCAATTCATCCGAAAATACATGTTGTAAAGGTGCTAAATTCTCAATTTGATTCTCGAAAAGCCATAAACCATCACTATTTCCGATATCTATCAACATTTTTTGATTTGTGTAAGTTGTTTGATGCGTAAAATCAACAGTTGTGAAAGGCTTTATTTCTGGACTTATTTCTAATGGATTTGATTGAAATTTCTTTAATTTTTTAACTTCAAGAATCGATTTATAAATGGTGATTTTTCTTTTTGCATAATCTATTTGAATTGGATAGTTTTTGAAAAATTCAGAACCTATTATTCCATGAACCTCAATTCCTAATCGAGAAAAGAGGTTGAAATTCTCGTCTTGTATCACGATAATATCCATATTATTTGAAGAATAATTTTTACCAATCTCGATTTGATTATTTGATGAAAAAAATCCTTTGGTATCAGCATTATCTTTTCCTAGACCTTTTAAATTAATTTGGCGAAGATTGTTTTTGTTAATTGTTTTGTCATATTGGCTGAATAAAATAATTTCTTTAAGACCAGAATCTACAATGAAATTCATTTGATGACCATTAAATGTAATTGGAACAACAACTAAATTCTTGATAAATTGAAATGAGATAGTTTCTTTATTTACATTTTCGGCCAAAGAAAGTTCCTTTTTTTGTGCATGAATTAGTAAAAAAGTAAACACAAAAATTATTGAAAGTAATAATCTAATTTTCATTCAAATTTCAGTTTTTATTAAAATTATGCAAAAAAAATGATGTGATAATAAGATTATTCTTAATGTTAGAATTAAAACTTTAACATGTTATTGTGTAACCTTTGTGAATTTTGAACATCTATATTTTATAAAATTGATAAATGATTTAAAAACCAAATAGATGACAAAAATTTACTTTCTTTTTTTATGTTTTATAACGTTTGCAAATGCACAAGATTATAAAAAAGATACGATAGAATTACATGAAACGATTTTGTATGATAAAAGCAAATTTCGATTGAAACGTGTTGGTTCGGATACCAAGACGAAATCAATTTTAATCGGATTAACGGCTGATATTAATTTTAGTAAAGATTCACTTCCTAAGTTTACCAAAGAATTTGCAATTCCAATAAATGCGCCTAAAAAAGAATTCACTTTTCAACGTATTAATTTCAATTTTAGTAATAGTTTGAAATTAGATTCTATTCTTTTGAAAGTTGATTTAACGGCAATGAATAATGGGAAACCAGCTCAATCAATTTTAGAAAAACCTTTTGAAGTTGTTGTAAAAAAAGAATATCAACAGAATGATGTCTTTTCGATGGATTTACGTGATTTGAATATTAAATATCAAGATGATTTTTTCATTAAAGTAGAATTATTAACAGAAGTTGAAAAGCCAATTTATTTTAGTGGAGCTTTGCTGGCTAAATGTTTATATAAAACGACTGATTCTGATGTGTGGATGAAAACACCATTAGGAATTACGCCTGCAATCAATGCTGATTTATTGATAAAAAGATAAAAGAGCTTTTCAGCTTTTTATTATCGAGGTGTTCCCCAACCCCAAGGTGCTGGCGGAGTTTCAATTTCTTTTGTCAAGTCAAAATAGACGTTGAAAGGTGTTTTAGAACCTGCTTTTTGCAAATTGTAACTAAACGTTTTATCATCCAAGGTAATCCACCAAATATTTGTCGAAGCATAATCTATTAATCTTGCAGTTTCTTGATCAGCAGGAAACATCTGGAAATCTTTGAAACCATAATTTGTATTTATTCCTCCATAAAATGTAATTGTTTCCGAAGTTCCATTTTCGTGATGATGATCGTGTTTTAGCGTGATGATTCCATCTTTTTTAGTCAAAATCCACGTTCTCGAATAATTATCACCAACATTGAACGGAATTTTAATTTCGTTTGTTGAACAACTTTTTACATGCATGGTTAATTTTTTACCTGCAAAATCATCGCGCGTAATATGTTCAGGCAATTTTCCTTCGTAAGCTTTACCGCAATGTTTTTCGAGATTTTTCCAGAATATTTCTGAAGGTTTTTCAGTTTGTGCAAAAAGTGAAGAACAACCAATTAAAACGAATCCAAGTTGTAAACATTTTTTAATCATAATCAGTAATAAAAATTATTCAATAATGATTTAAAGATAATATTTTAAAAATGATTAAGCATTAGTTTATTAGTTTGAAGAATAAGACTAACAAAAAAGCCCTCGCTTGTTCAGGGCGAGGGCATATAGTTAAGTGCTTTTTTCTTTTTTCAAATAAAAATTTTGAATTAAAATTAATTAATATCTATAATATTCTGGTTTAAATGGTCCTTCAACCGTTACACCAATGTATTCTGCTTGTTCTTGAGATAAAACTTCTAATTCTACTCCTAATTTAGCTAAATGCAATTCTGCAACTTTTTCATCTAAATGCTTAGGCAAAGTATATACTTCGTTTTTGTAAGCTGATGAATTTGTCCACAATTCGATTTGAGCTAAAGTTTGGTTAGAGAAAGAGTTTGACATCACAAAAGAAGGGTGTCCTGTTGCACAACCTAAGTTAACTAAACGTCCTTCAGCCAAAATGATGATGTCATTTCCGTTGATGTTGTATTTGTCAACTTGTGGTTTAATTTCTTCTTTCGTGTTTCCGTAGTTTCCGTTTAACCAAGCCATATCGATTTCGTTATCGAAGTGACCAATGTTACACACAACTACTTTGTCTTTCATTTTCTCGAAATGCTCTGCACGTACAATTCCAAAGTTACCAGTAGTCGTAATTACGATATCAGCGTTTGCAACCACTGTATCTAATTTTTTTACTTCGTAACCTTCCATAGATGCTTGTAAAGCACAAATAGGGTCGATTTCTGTTACTGTAACAATTGCTCCAGCACCGCGGAAAGAAGCCGCTGTACCTTTACCAACATCACCAAATCCACAAACTACAACACGTTTACCAGCGATCATCAGGTCAGTAGCACGTTTGATAGCATCTACTGCAGATTCGCGACATCCGTATTTGTTGTCGAATTTAGATTTTGTTACAGAATCATTTACGTTAATTGCAGGCATAGGCAATGTACCTTTCTCCATTCTTTCGTAAAGACGGTGTACACCCGTAGTTGTTTCTTCTGATAATCCTTTGATCTCAGCAACCAATTCTGGGTAACGATCAATCACCATATTCGTTAAGTCTCCACCATCATCCAAAATCATGTTTAATGGTTTACGATCTTCTCCGAAGAATAATGTTTGCTCGATACACCAATCGAATTCCTCTTCGTTCATCCCTTTCCAAGCATACACAGGAATCCCAGCAGCAGCAATTGCAGCCGCAGCGTGATCTTGTGTAGAGAAAATATTACATGACGACCATGTAACATCAGCTCCTAAAGCAACCAACGTTTCGATAAGAACTGCAGTTTGGATTGTCATGTGTAGACAACCTGCAATGCGAGCACCTTTCAAAGGTTGAGCAGCTTTGTACTCTTCACGGATAGCCATCAACCCAGGCATTTCTGCCTCAGCCAACGTAATTTCCTTTCTTCCCCACTCAGCTAAAGAAATATCTTTAACTTTGTATGGAATGTATTGCGTT
Organism: Empedobacter falsenii; assembly: GCF_013488205.1. NCBI lineage: Bacteria > Pseudomonadati > Bacteroidota > Flavobacteriia > Flavobacteriales > Weeksellaceae > Empedobacter > Empedobacter falsenii. The sequence goes on from NZ_CP040908.1 coordinate 274,960, forward strand.
TTTGTATCCATCAATTGATATATTTAACTAACTTTTTTTTAAAGTTTATAAGGAACAAATTTACAAACAAATTTCGATTAATAAAATGCCCGTTATCGATTATATTAACGATTTTAAACATACCCGCATTATTACGTGGAATGTAACAGAATCGAATGAAGAATTATTAGAATATCTTCATTTAGAGGAGTATAGGATGGAAAAATATAATAATCTTCGACCTAAACAGGCCAGAGAATATCTTGGTTTGCGCGCTTGTCTAAAGAAATTGGACTTGGATTATGATGTAAATTATGACGAACGTGGAAAACCTTTTTTACCTACAAATAAAGAAATTTCTATCACACATTCTTATGGATTGGTTTCTGTTGGTGTGAGCGAATATAATATTGGGATTGATATTGAATTGGCTCGTCCAAAAAAAATCCTAAATATTAAACACAAGTTTGCCCGTCCAGATGAAATAGCTTGGATTCCTCAAGAGCACGAGACTGAATATCTGCATATAATTTGGGGAATGAAAGAAGGTTTGTACAAGTTGAATGGTGGTAATCTTTGGAATTTTTTGAATCATTATCGTGCAGAAGAATTTGAATTAGTAGAGAATAAACAATTTATTTGTTGGATTTCGGACGATGTGAAATCTCGTAAATATCATGCATTCTATAAAATGATTGGTGAATATTATTTGGTTTGGGTGTTGGATTATGAATAAGTAAAAGTTAGAAATTAGAATTACGAATTTAGATTTTTGATTTACGATTTAGAAAGAATTATTTTTAACTCACAACTCACAACTCACAACTCACAACTCACAACTTAAGAATGAACGATTTTATTGATTACATCCTTGCGCCTTACAAAACTTATTCTACACTGAATATTTTACTTGAAATAATAGCAACATTGTTCGGAATTATTTCGGTTTATTATACCTATAAACGCAATATTTGGGTTTATCCAACTACAATTATTTCAACATTTATTTTCATTTATTTATTTTTTAATTGGGGATTATATGGTGAAACAATTATTAATGTTTACTATACTTCAATGGCGATTTATGGTTGGGTTTTGTGGCAAAAAAATCTCGAAGCCGATCATAAACATGTAGATGTTTCGTGGGCAACGAAGAGAGAGTATCTGTACGCAACGTTACTTTTCGCGTTGAGTTTTATCTTTATTTTGACGATTTATTATTTCCGTCCAGTCATTCAAAACGGGTTTGATGTTAATTTTATCAATCAATGCAAATTACATTATACCAAAATTGATTTTGTAGACGCTTCGACGACCGCTATCTTTTTGATTGGAATGTGGATGATGGCGCGACGAAAAATTGATAACTGGTATTTCTGGATTATCGGCGATTTAATCATGATTCCATTAATGATTTACAAAGGAGCAGTTATCACTTCGGTGCAATATATTGTCTTGTTGATTTTATCATTTATCGGATTAATCGATTGGATAAAATCAGCCAAAAATTCACAGAAAATAGTGAGCTAAGAAATAATTTAAAATTAGTATTTTAGCCTTGTAAATTGAATTTGAAAAACCTATAAAAATTACGAATATGGAAAATCAACACGTATATCAACAAAACCAATTGGTTGCACAGGCAACAAGCGTAGAAAGGGCAAATTTCTATAAACATACTTACGGACACGTTGCTGGAGGAGTTTTGGTATTTGTTTTAATCGAATCTTTGATGTTAAAATCAGAAGCATTAGTCAGCTTTATGTTAAGTTTAACTTCTGGATATCTTTGGCTTATTTTATTAGCAGGTTTCATGGGAATTACATGGGTTGCACAAAAAATGGCGTACGGATCGATTTCAAAATCTAAACAATATTTAGGCTACTTTTTATACATAGTTGCAGAAGCTTTAATCTTTGTGCCAATGCTGTACATTGCATTATATTATGGCGGAACTTATGTGATAAAACAAGCGGCCGTTGTAACAGGTGGATTATTTGTAGGATTATCGGCTATTGTATTTTTAACAAAAGCAGATTTCTCTATTTTACGAGGAGCATTAACTATAGGATTTTTCTTAGCAATTGGATTGATTATTGCAGGAATGTTATTCGGGTTCGATTTAGGATTATGGTTCTCAGTTGGAATGTGTGCCTTGGCTGGAGGAGCAATTTTGTACAACACTCACCAATTAAAATATGAGTTCGGAACACAACAATATGTTGCAGCGGCATTGTCGTTATTTGCTTCATTAATGTTATTGTTTTGGTATATTTTGAGAATTTTTATGAGTAGAGATTAATCATTAAGAAACAATAAATTTGTATATTGAACCGTAGCATTTTTGTTGCGGTTTTTTTATTTAAAATACTATGACAGATAAAGAAAAGGAAGACGATAGAATACAATCTCCGTTTCGACCAAAAGATTGGAACGAGATTAGAATAAATGATTCTTGGGCGTTGTTCAAGATTATGGCAGAATTTGTAAATGGTTACGAAGTAATGTCTAAAATAGGACCATGTGTGTCTATTTTTGGTTCGGCACGTACTTCTCCAGATCATCCATATTATGCATTAGCAGAAGACATTGCATACCGATTAACGCAGATTGGTTTTGGAGTAATTACTGGTGGAGGTCCTGCAATTATGGAAGCTGCAAACAAAGGAGCGCAAAAGGGTGGAGGAACTTCTGTTGGATTGGGAATTACATTGCCTTTTGAAACAGAATTGAACAAATATATCGACCGCGAGTATGAAATTAATTTTGATTATTTCTTTGCACGAAAAGTAATGTTTGTGAAATATTCGCAAGGATTTATCGGAATGCCAGGAGGTTTCGGAACGTTAGACGAATTATTTGAGTCGATGACATTGGTACAAACGAAGAAAACAGGTCGTTTCCCAATTGTGTTAGTTGGAACTGAATATTGGTCAGGTTTAATCGATTGGATCAAAGAAACAGTTTTGAGAGAAGGTTATATTTCTGAGAAAGATTTGGATCTTTTCCGTTTGGTTGATACAGCGGAAGAAGCCGTTGCTCATATCGAGAATTTCTACGAAAAATATAATATTAAGCTTAATTTTTAAGCAACGAAAAACCTCATCATTTGATGAGGTTTTTTTATGTTTTTATGATTGAATTTATTTTAAATCAACTACTTCAAAAACCATATCTTGATAATCATCAGCTTCATAAAAAATTCCGACTTTATTTTTTGAGATATTTGTTAAAACGGAATAAGCCGAAGAATTTGGTTCTATTGTTTTTATAAAATTCCATGTTTTCGCTTGATCTTTACTTACTTTCAATCCCAAGTTTTGACGATCTTTCGGATCATGCAAATTACTAAACACAATATCTTTTCCTAAAACCAATGTAGAAGCATTACAAGTTGGATCAATTAATTGTTCTTCCATTTTAGACGTCCACGTTTTTCCTTGATCTTTCGAGATAAATATTTTTCTGAAACCAGCATTCTGAATACGTGCATTCAACATCCAATCTTTGTTTGGAAGCTGTACAATATTTGTTTCATCCGCTTTTTCCGCAACACTCGAAATTCGTTCCCACGTTTTCCCATGATCTTTACTTCCGAATACATAAACACCATCTTTCAATCGAACCAATGTATTCAAAATCCAACCTTCTTTTGTGTATGTACCTCGACCAGAAGTAATGAATTTAAAATCTTTTTTCCATTCGGTTGGCGTAATTTGATCTGTAATATCAACAGGTTTTGACCATGTTTCTCCGTTGTCAGCACTTTTTACAAAATGTAATCTGAATTCATTTTTTGCAATTTTATGATTCATGTAATTGTAAAAAAGATAGATTTCTTTTGTCTTTTCATCCATAACCATCGATACATCAGAAGCAGATTCTTGATCAGGAAAATCAACAATTCGTTTGATTTCTGACCATGTTTTTCCTTTGTCATCACTTGTTCTAATTACAATATTGATATCAGGATTGTAAAGCAAATCGCCACAATTTGGAACACGTTCGTCAATCGCTGCAATCAATGTTCCTTTTGCTGATGTAATAATACTCGGAATGCGATAACATTTGACATTCGATTTATTTTTGCTTGTAAATAAAACTTGTTTGTTGGTTTGGGCAAATCCCAGCGTATAAGCGATGGAAAAAAAGGTAAGTAGAATTTTCTTTTTTGTCATGGTGTGTAAATTAACCGACAAGTTATAGAATTTTCAACGATTTGAGAAAATGAAAAAGCCATTAAAACGAATTTTAATGGCTTTTGTTTAAAATTAAATTTTAATCAGCTTCGCAGACGATTTTCGATTTTTAGCTTCAATGTCAAGAATGTAAATACCTTTTGGTAATTCCTTGATGTTAAATTGATGTATCGCTGAATATTTTCCTGAAAATTCTTTGACCAGTTTTCCTGTTAAATCATAAATTTTTACTTTTTCTGAATTAATATTTAATGAAAAAGAGGAAAAAACTGGATTTGGAGTGATAGAAATTTTTTCTGAATTAACCTCAATATTATCTGTTGATAAATTCGCTTTTGCATTTCCGAAAATTCTGAATTCACCTGGATTTAGATTAATTGTAAACGATGAATTTGTATTGGTTACATTCAGCGTTGTTTCGTCCATTAAATTGTACCAATTTCCTACAAATGGAAAAAGTGGCGCAATTGCTTGAGTACTTGTAGTGAAGTTTGCAATCACAATAACTTCATATAAATCAGACGACGATAATAAATTATTTGTAATCTGAATACGAGGTTTTAAATCACCAGATGTAATTGTATAATTATCAGTTTCGAAAACTTTGTTGTTTAATTTAAGTCCAATAATTTTTGCCCAAACATCATAAACAGATTTTCTATCAGTATTTGTTAAATAACCAATTTCGTTTGGAATAGGTTTTGGATTGGTACGGCATCCGTCAGTATTTGTTCCATCTTCGCAATGATTAATCGAATAATCGTATCCTATTTCTCCGAATTGCCACAACATTTTAGGACCAGGAATCGTAAACAAAACAGCACCCAGAGCTTTTTGTCTTTCTAAAGAAGTTTTTAAATCTTTTACATTATAAGTTCCTGAAGATGCACCATATTGTAAATTTTTGTACATCATTCTTTCCTCATCATGACTTTCTGCATAGGCAACTAAATGTTTTTTCGTAAAACCTTTTACAGTATGTTTCAACCAATCAAAGTTACTATCCGAAGCATATCCCATTGTATTCTGATTGAAATTATTTGTCGCTTTTCCCCAAAGCATAATTCCTTTGCCTTCGTTAATGCGATAATTCGCCCATTCTGTTTCTTCTTGTGCAGAACCATTATTTCCTAAATGCTCAAAAATGATGTAAGAATTTGGGTCAATTGTCCATTGCATATCAGCATATTTTTTTAAAATTGCTACACGATCAGCTTGATATCCGTTTGTACAAGCTTCATCTGCAGGTGTACAATTTTGAGTAAATCCTTTTGTTAAATCCCATCTAAAACCATCAATTTTAAACTCTTCAATCCAATGTTTCAATGTACGTTGTACATAATTTTGAGTTGGCGTTAGTTGATGATTTAAATCGTAACCGACATTGTAACTATGTTTTGCGGTTTGATTAACATAAGGATTCGTAGTGGTTGGTTCTCCAAAACCATCTCCATCAGGATCATTCATCCACATTCTAACCAACGGAGATCGCCCATAAACGTGATTTAAAGCAACATCCAAAATGATTGAAATTCCATTTTGATGACACAAATCGATGAACTCTTTCATTTTATCTGCAGGTCCGTAAGCTTTATCCAAAGCAAGATGATAAGCGGTATTATAACCCCAAGAAATATTTCCTTCAAACTCCATTACAGGCATCACTTCGATTGCGTTGATGTTTAATTTTTTGAAATAATCAAAATCATCAATTAAAGATTGCCATGTTTTTGTCGAATTGAAATCGCGAACTAATAATTCGTAAATCATCAAATTCTCTTTATTTGGGCGATTGAAATTTGAAACTTTCCAATTGTATTTTGCTTGATTTGTTTGTAAAACAGAAACTTCAAATTGTTGTCCAGTAGGATATACAGGCATATTTGGGTAAGTTGCTGCGGTAATATACGGATCATCATAAGGCGATAAAACTAAAGTCGAATAAGGATCGGCAGTTTTGATTCCATCACTTGTACGATATTGAAACGTATAAATTTCATTAGCTTTGAGATTAGACAATTCAATCCAATATAAATCTTTGTTAGTTGTATCACGATTCATCACATATTGATCTGAAAGTTGCCAATTATTGAAACTTCCAATTACATGAATAAACTCTTTTTGTGGTGCGTATAAAACCAAATATGCTTTTGAAAAATCATTAGCCAAATAATTAATTCCTTCATGCAAATTAGATGGAATAGCTACATCTTTCACTGTTGGTTTGATATTAACTGTAAAAGATTTGCTTATTGTTTGACCATTAAAAGTAGCATTTAATGTATAATTCTGATTTTGAGAAATGGTATAATTTTTATCAAAAGTTGTTGAATTATTTAATACATCAATTTGAGTTCCGTTGGTAGTTAATGTCCAATTAGCAGATTTTGTAGCTGTCGCTTTGATGTTAAAACTTGATCCTGAAGAAACATTTGTAATCGAATTTTCGAGCGGATTAGTTAAAGTAACTTTAAAAGAACCTACCGAAATAGAAAGATCCGTAGTTTGTTGTTTTCCGTCAGCACTTCTAAAAACAATATTTATTGCAGTAATATTTTTAGAAGTATCAACTCCATAGAATTGATAAATAGAATTCGGGATTTCTAATTTGTAGGTTGATCCAGAAACGAAAGTTAATTTGGGTTGAGTAGTGTTATTTCCCCAACTTTCAATTACATTTTCCCATTGCTTTCCGTCAATAGTTACGCCTGTATGCGCATAAATATCTCCCGAATAATTGGCAAGACCTGTTCCTGTTTTATCAAAGTTTATCACAACAGCTTGGTTTGCTTCGGGCGGTGAAGGTATTGTTGTAATTTGTGCTTTGGTAAAAGATATTACCATTAAAAGCATCAAAATAGATAGAATGTTTTTCATGTTTTGTGTGGTTTTAGAAAAAAAGCCATTAAAAAACGTAATTGAATTTTAATGGCTTTTAAAAAATTAATTGTTGATGAGAAAAAATTTTATTGAGCTTCTACTGTATAAGTTTTCTTTGTGAAATTAGCTGTGATTTTATATTTTCCAGCTTTTATTTTGATGTTAGCTCCGTCTTTATCTGTTAGCTCACCTGCGTTACTTGTACCACCATAGTTTGTTCCCCAATCATTATTTAAACGGAATTTAAATTCTCCATCTTTTAATGTTGTAGTAATAGTCCACGCATCTAAAGCACCATCATAAGATAATTTTTGATCTGGACCATCCCATCCGTTTGCTGTAGCGTCACCTACTAATCCCCAAGAATATTTATCTAATTTATAAGTTAGATTTGTTAAGTCCATAGTTATCTTGTAAGTACCAGCGTCTACTGCGATGTTTTTACCTCCTTTTTCAAGTTTTCCATTCGATCCACCATAATCTAACTCCCATTTGTTGTCTTGACGGAATTTGATTTCGCTTTCATTTTTATCATTTGGTTTTAAATCTGTATATGCTACAAATACATTTGTAACATCAGTTTTCCAAAATGGAACGTCTGGTCCGTCCCAACCGTTAGGAGCGGCAGAACCAACAACACCCCAATTTGTAGATAAATCTGTTGGATATGGCGTTATTTTCAATATATTGACATTAGAAATTAATTGTTGATAACCAGGAGTACCAACTGTAGAAACAATACGATATTCTATCTCTCCTTCTTTAAAAGGTTCTAATCCTAAAGCAATAACTGCTAAATTCAATTCTTTCACGGTAACATCAGCAGTTAATGTTGAAGTTGAAGTAAGAACTTGATGATTTTCGAAATTATCTCCTTTGATATCAATTTGTAATTCATATTTAGGAGGAGTATTTGTTCCATAATTTGCAGCACTCCAATTAAATGTCATTGCTGTATTTGCAGCATTTTCTTCTAACAATTCAATTGTTGATGAAGCAGGCGTTTCTACTTTCGGTGCAACAAAAGTTGAAGGATCTAATTTGATGATATCTTCATCATCGTTACATGCGCTTAAGGCAAAAATACTCGCACAAGCTAACGAAATATATTTTATAAAATTTTTCATCTTAATAACCTGGATTTTGAGTTAAGTTTGGATTAATGACAATAATATTGTTTGGAATTGGGAAGATAACTTTTGTAGCATCTACAGAAGTTCCGTTTTGAACGCCACCTTTCCAAGGCCAATTGTAATTATTTGTATATCTACTGAAACGAATTAAATCCGTTCTACGCGTTCCTTCCCAGTACAATTCTCTTGATCTTTCAGCTAAAATGAAATCTAAGTTTAATTGTCCGTCAGTAATATTACCTGAAGTATTTCCGTATGCACGAGTTCTTAATTCGTTGATTAAGTTCAATGCAGTTGCACGATCTCCACCAGTTCCTCCACGTAAAACAGCTTCGGCATAGTTTAAATAAACTTCTGCTAAACGAATTACTGGAACGTCTGTGTCAACATATTCTCCTGTTGCATCGTTTGCGCTTTTTCCGTCTGAACGTTTGTTTGACCATTTGTAAACAGCATAACCTTCTCCAAATGTACTTATGTTGTTAATCTCAAATGTTTGTCCATCTGTAAAAAACATGGCACGTTTATCTTTCCATGCTGTTGGGTTTCCGTTACTGTCTTTTGTTGTTACGGCATCTGTAAATTGATTAACTAATGCTTTTGTAGAACGAGGACCTCCCCATCCACCATTTACACCATAATCAGCAGCAGTCATTTTTCCACCGATTGCAGCTTTTACTAAGAAAGTAGAACCACCGTATGTACGAGAATTATTTCCGTCAAAGTTTAAAACGAAAATAGCTTCGTTTTGCGCTCCATTTGTATCATTATCAGCTAAAAATAATTCGTCGTAAGCAGAACCATTTTTATTTCCATCAGTTGTGTTAAGCGTATATCCAGCTTGCATTGCTAATTTAGAATAAGTAATAGCTTCTGTATATTTTGCTTGACCAATCCAAGTTTCTGCATTTAGATATAAACGAGATAATAATGCTTCAGCAGCTGCTTTATCTACACGTCCGTATTCGTTTGCACGACCAGCTTTTAATTCAGCTTCGATTGCTTTTAATTCGCTTTCAACGAAAGTGAAAATCTCTTGACGATTGCTTTGTTTTGGTAATTCAGAAGAAACTTCTGTTACTAACGGAACATTCGCATATAAATCCATTAAGCTATAATAAGCATATGCTCTAATGAAACGCGCTTCAGCCACATATTCTTTCACTTCTGGAGTTGTGCTAGATAAAGCTTCAGCATTTGCAATAAATGAGTTTGAGAAAGAAACTGTTTGTGCTAAACGATAATACATTGCTTCAACAAAACTGTTGCTTGCACCCCAAGAAATCTCATGCAAGTTTGGTAAACCTGGATCTCCCCAACCAACAATAGATTCGTCTGTTGTCAATACATTTAAGTTGAACATTAAACGAGTATATTGAGAAGCACCTTCGTCAATACCTTGAATATCTCCACTTCCCGCAGGTCCTTTTTGTCCTGTAAGTGCTAAAGAAGCGTATACTTTTGCTAAAGCAGATTTTGCAGTAGCAGCATCTTTGAATACATCAAATTGTGTATAAGTATCTGGATCATTTGGCATTAAATCTAAATCATCATGACATGAAGAAACAGAGAAAGCCAATGCCGCAGCTAAAATATATGTTGAAATTTTAATCTTTTTCATTGTAGTTTTCTTAGAAATTAACATTTAAACCAAATACATACGTTCTCGGTCTTGGATAAAAACTATTATCAATTCCGCGGTAAATTTCAGGATCTAAACCGCTGTAATTTGTGAATACAGCTACGTTTTGAACCGCTCCATAAAGACGAATATCTAATCCTTTGATCGCTTGTTTTAGGTTGTAACCTAATGTAATGTTATCAATACGGAAGAAAGATGCATCTTCTATAAAGTAATCACTTAACAAATTAGTTTCTGTGATACTTGTGAAACCTGTGTTGTAGTAGCTTGAAAGTACATTAGATAAATAGTTTTGACCATTTCCAGTTGCCTTTTTGCTATAACCTTTAGACGAAGCCATGTTGTTGTAAGCATAGTTTCCGATATTAGCACGAGCAGTAGCACTTAAATCCCAGTTTTTGTAACGGAAGAATGTATTGAATCCCATTGTTACTTTTGCGAAAGGGCTTTTGTGAATGTAACGGTCTTTTTCGTTGATGATTCCGTCGTTGTTCAAATCTTCGTAAGCTCCTTCGATTGGTTTTCCGTTTGCATCATAAATTTGCTTGTACACATAGAAACTAAATGGTTCTTCTCCTTCACGTTGAATTTGAATATTGTTACCAGTTCCTCCATCAATACTTCCTGTTAAGTTATCAGTAGGTAAGTTGACAATTTTATTATCATTGAAAGCGATGTTGTATCCAAAAGACCAATCAAAATCTTTAGATTTTACGATATCAGCATTGATGCTAAATTCGATTCCTTTATTTTCCATATCACCGATATTTTTATCGATCATATTTCCAAAGTTTGTAAATGGATCTACATAAACACTCGCAATTAAATCACTTGTTTTTTTCTTGTAAACATCTAATGTACCGTAGATTCTATTTTTGAATAATGAGTAATCAATACCAGCATTTAATGTACTCGAAATTTCCCATTTCAAATCACCATTAAATGGTTGAGGACGATAAGTTTGATAGAATGTAGAACCAAATTGATAATAAGCAGTTGATTCTGATCCTTGATAACGCGTTAAGAATTGGAAGTTTCCTAATCCGTTTACATTACCAACTTTACCATAACCTACACGTAATTTCAAATCATTTACAACAGAGCTTCCTTTCAAGAATTCTTCTTTAGAGATATTCCACGCAATAGCCGCAGAAGGGAAATAACCCCATTGATTGTCATGGCTTAATTTTGATGAAGCATCTGCACGCATAGTCGCTGTTAAGATGTAACGATTATCAAAATTATAGTTTAAACGTCCGAAGTATGATAATAAAGAATATTGATCACGATCTACAAAACGAAATTGATCAGAACCTTGTTGTTCTAATTCGCTATCGTAATTGGTATTGTATGTATTAAAGTATTGATAACTGTAACCTCCAACAACAGTCAATCCGTGTTGTCCAAAATCTTTATTGAATGTTAAATATGCATCAAATAATTTGTTGTAGAACTGTGCGCTAAAAGTTGTTTTAGAACCATCCCAAGTCAAAGAAGAACTTGGCATATTTGCAGTTGTTACATTTCGTCCATTCGCATTAGAAATATCATAACCTACATTAACTGTTGCTGTAACAGACGGTAAGAAATGTAATTTATAATCCATTTTTGCATTTCCTACAAAACGACGAACTTCAGATGTATCTCTGTTTTCATTGATTAATGCAACTGGGTTAGTTGGCGCTAAATTGTGTTTAACAGCTCCGTCCATCCAAGTATGGTAACCTCCAAATACATTTGCTCCAGAATAAACTGGTTGAGTTGGATCATATTCTAAAGCAGCTCCAATTGCACCTCTGTTTGCAAATTGATTCTCGATATAAGAACCACGAGCATTCAATTCAAATTTTAAGTGATCATCTAAGAAAGATGGACTCAAGTTCATAGAAGCTGTTGTACGATTGATGTTATCTCCTTTTAAAATACCATCCTGATCTGTATTAGAAATAGAAAAACGAGAAGGCATTTTACCTCCAATATTCCCTGTTGCACTAAAATTGTGATCAAAACCTACAGAAGTTTTATAAATTTCTTTTTGCCAATCTGTATTTGCATTACCTAAACGAGCAATTTCGTCAGCAGTTCCTACAGATTTTACCAATTCACGGAATTGATCTGCATTCATTACGTCAATATAACCTTCTGGTTGATAAATTGATGTAACTGAATTATAGTTAAAACGGAATTTTTTTCCTTTTCCTTTTTTAGTTGTAACCATTACAACACCATTCGCAGCACGAGAACCATAAATAGCAGTTGCCGAAGCATCTTTCAGAATAGTCATCGTTTCGATGTCGTTAGGATTTAAGAAATCCAATGGATTTCGAGAACCTCCAATATTTACTTCAGATAAAGGAACACCATCTACCACATATAATGGTTGAGAGTTTAATGATAACGAACTATTACCACGAATGATAATGTTTTGACCGTCACCAGGAGCTCCACCAGCAGATGTTACCACAACACCAGCGATTTTTCCAGTCACTAATTCTTGTGCAGAAGTGATTGATCCTTTGTTGAAATCTTCTGAATTTAATTGATTTACAGAACCTGTGACATCTTCTTTTTTTGCTGTACCATACCCAATTACAACAACTTCTTTCAAGTTTTCTGTCGTTTTAGACATACGAAGTTGTAATTGCGTTTGTCCCGCAAAAGTTATTTCTTGATCGTCATAACCAAAAAAACTGATAACAATTATATCACCATCGTTCGCTTCTAATGTAAAATTTCCTTTTTCATCAGAAACTGTCGATTCTCCTGTTGTAATGTTCGAAACATCTGCACCAGCTAAAACCGTGTTATTAGCGCTATCTTGTACTGTTCCTTTTATCGCAGTTTGTGCAGATAAAATAGCAGGGCTTGATAAAACTAATGCTAGAAGAGATTGTTTTAAAATCCTCATATATTTTTCGTTTTGTTTCGTTAATTATTAATTTATATTTTTACTTCTCATTACCAAATGTAAGTCGTTTAATTGATTGATTGTGTATGTAATACACCGACTAGTTAAACGAAAACGTTTTCGTGTTAATAAATAATTAAATTAATTGTTAGTGCATGTTAATTTTTAATAAAAAAGGCGGAAATTAGTAGAATAAGATTGATGGTTAAGGTAGAAAGAAGATTATGAAAAAGAATTTGACATTAAAACAGATTGCAAAAGAGTTAGATGTTTCGATATCAACGGTTTCTAAGGCGTTGAAAAATAGCGAAGAGATTAGTGCTGCAACGAAAAAAAAGATTCAAGCATTTGCAAAATTATACAACTACAAACCGAATAATATTGCATTAAGTCTAAAGAATCGCAAAACGAAAACTATTGCCGTAATTATTCCCGAAATCGTTCACGATTTTTTCGCGATGGTAATTAGTGGTATCGAAAATTTAGCCAATCAATATGGTTATAATGTATTAATTTGTTTGTCAAATGAGTCGTACGAACGCGAAGTGATTAATATGGAAATGCTTGCGGCGGGTAGTATAGATGGATTTGTAATTTCTCTTTCGAAAGAAACTCAAGCCAAAAAAGATTATCATCACATCAAAGAAATTATCAACCAAGGAATGCCAGTTGTGATGTTCGATCGTGTAACGCGTGAGGTTTATACCGATAAAGTGATTATTGATGATGTACTTGCGACACAAGAAGCAATTCAATATTTTATAAGTAAAGGACGCAAGAAAATCGGCTTTATTACGACGCCAGATTATATAAGTGTCGGACGCTTAAGAACCGAAGGGTATAAAAGAACGTTAGAAGCGAATGGAATTGAAGTTGACGAAAACTTGATTTTGCGTGTAGAAGACGAGAGTCAGTTGGACACTATGATTGATGAATTTTTCGAAAAAAATAAATTTGACGCTGTAATGGCAGTAAACGAATTATATGCTGTAAAAGTGTTGAGAGCTGCCTTGAAAAAAGGAATCAAAGTACCAGAAGAGTTACATTTAATTGCTTTTACAGATGGTGTAATTTCCAAGAACTCAATTCCAAGCATTTCTACAGTTAAACAAAATGCATTCAAAATGGGTGAGATTGCAGCGCGTTTATTGATTCAAAAATTAGAGTCAGAAAACGAGCACGAACATTACATTACCGAAGTTGTCGGAACTGAATTATTACACCGAGAAACTACAACGATTTAGTAATTTTTTTTTGGTTAAATAATTGTTACAGTTGCAATAATCCCAAAAAAAAGTTTTAACATTGTAAACAAATCAAAACATATTTTTACTTCTCAAATTACAAAAATATAGTTTTGATAAGCTTAAAACGCTTATCGTAAAATACATAAAAAAATTACGATAATGGGAAAGCGTAGATTAGGATTTCTTGAAATCTGGAATTTAAGTTTCGGATATCTAGGAGTTCAAATGGGTTTCGCCTTGCAAAACGCAAATGCGAGCCGTATTCTAAGTTCATTTGGTGCCGACGTGCACGAATTGTCTTGGTTTTGGATTGTTGCACCGTTAATGGGATTGATTGTTCAGCCTATTATTGGTCATTATTCAGATAATACTTGGTCTAAGTTTGGACGAAGAAAACCATACTTTTTAGTAGGAGCTTTATTGGCTTCTTTCGGATTAATCTTAATGCCACAAGCAGGTGCATTTACGGCATTGATGCCTGCATTATGGATGGGTGCTGGATTCTTGATGATAATGGATGCTTCATTCAATATTGCCATGGAACCGATGCGTGCATTTGTAGCAGATATGTTGCCTTCGGATCAACGTACATTAGGATATTCAATTCAAACTGTAATTATTGGTTTAGGAGCTGTTGTGGGTTCGTGGTTACCTTATATTTTGAGCAACTGGTTTGGTGTTTCAAGTGTTGCAGCGGAAGGAGAAGTTCCGTTTCACTTAATTTTATCATTCATTATTGGAGCAATTGCAATTATTGTAACCGTTTTAATTACCATTTTTACAACAAAAGAATATTCGCCAGAAGAATTAGACGCTTTCGAAAAAGCAGAAGGTAGAGAACCAATTGTTGAAGAAAAAGCAAGCTTAACACAGATTTTTACCGATTTTGGAAATATGCCAAAAACGATGAAACAATTAGGTTTAGTTCAGTTTTTTACTTGGTTTGCATTATTCGGTATGTGGGTATTCGCTACGCCAGCTATTGCTCATCATGTTTATGGTTTACCATTGAGTGATACACATTCAGAAACATATCAAAAAGCAGGAGACTGGGTTGGAATTATCTTCGGAGTTTACAACGGTATTTCTGCAATTTTCGCTTTCTTTTTACCTGCAATCGCACTAAAATTTGGTCGAAAAACGACACACGCAATTTCATTAGTTTGTGGAGGATTAGGATTAATTTCAATCTATTTTATTCACGATCCAAAATTATTAATCCTTTCCATGGTCGGAGTAGGAATCGCTTGGGCAAGTATCTTATCGATGCCTTATGCAATTTTAGCGGGAGCAATTCCAGCGAAAAAAATGGGTGTTTACATGGGAATTTTCAATTTCTTCATTTGTATGCCTCAAATCGTCAACGCATTGTTAGGCGGTCCAATTGTAAAATATTTATATCACGATAATCCAATCTACGCCATTGTTACCAGTGGTGTTGCGCTAATTATTGCAGCACTTTTTGTAACGCGCGTAAAAGATGTGGATGAACCAATCAAAGCATAATCATTTTGAAAACTAAAGCATTTATTTTTGATTTAGATGGTGTCATCGTCGACACTGCAAAGTACCATTATTTAGCATGGAAAAAATTAGCGAATAATCTAAACATCGATTTTACGCACGAACACAACGAATTGTTGAAAGGTGTTTCTCGTGTGCGATCATTAGAAATTATTCTTGGATTGGGAAATGTTGAAGCTTCTGATGAGCAGAAAAACGAATGGTTAGTTCAGAAGAACAAAGAATATTTAGAATACATCGATAAGATGGATGATTCTGAAATTTTACCAGGCGTTATGAAAGTTTTAAACTTTCTAAAAGAAAACAATCAACCAATCATTTTGGGATCGGCTTCTAAAAATGCGCGTCCAATTTTGGAGAAAGTTAATATTCTAAATTATTTCGATGATATCGTGGACGGAAACGATGTTTCTAATGCAAAACCAGATCCAGAAGTTTTTATCGTTGGAGCGAAAAAAGCGAATCAAACGAATGAAAATTCAATTGTATTTGAAGATTCTGTTGCAGGAATTGAAGCAGCAAATGTTGCAGGAATGACAAGCATCGGAATTGGAGAATCTTCGGTTTTGAATGAAGCAAAATACAACTTTAATAATTTTACTGAAATCTCAACAGATTTCTTGGTCGAATTAATCAATCAATAATTATACAAACTACATACAACAAACAAAATGAATCAAGATTATATCATCCCGAATGCGTGGTCAATTATCGAAGAAGGGTTTGAAAAAGATCGTGTAAAATCGTCTGAAAGTTTATTTTCTATCGGAAATGGAGCAATGGGACAACGTGCTAATTTCGAAGAATTTTATTCGGGCGATACATTTCAAGGAAGCTATATTGCCGGTGTTTATTATCCTGACAAAACAAAAGTGGGATGGTGGAAAAACGGTTATCCAGAGTATTTTGCAAAAGTATTAAATGCGCCAGTTTGGATTGGAATTGACATCGAAATTAACGGTGAAAAATTTGATTTAAACACTTGTAAAGAAGTTAAAAATTTCCGTCGCGAATTGAACATGAAAGAAGGTTTATTGGATCGTTCATTTATGGCAATTTTACCTTCCGGATTAGAAATTGAGGTTTTTGTTCGACGTTTTCTTTCTGCTGATTTAGATGAATTAGGAGCAATTAAATATGATATTAAACCAATCAATGGTGATGCAAAAATTGTCTTTAAACCTTATGTTGATGCAGCTGTAAAGAATGAAGATGCGAATTGGGAAGAGATTTTCTGGGAACCAATTTCTTCTGAAATTAAAGGTGAGCAAGGTTTCGTTCAAGCGCGTACGTTCAAAACTCATTTTGAAGTGGTAACATTTATGCAGAATAAAATCTTAGTAAATGGAAGTTATCAACAAATCGCGCCAACAAATGCTGTTAATACTGAAACGAAAGTAGAATTTACATACGAAGTTGAGGTAAAAGCGAATGATACAACAACAATTGAGAAATTTGGAGGTTATGTAGTTTCGACAAATCATCCTAAAAATGAATTAATTAACGCTGCCGAAAATGTATTGTCTCAAGCAAATGAACAAGGTTATGAACAATTGTTAATAAACCAAAAAGAAGCTTGGGCAAAGATTTGGGAAATGGCTGATATCACGATAGAAGGTGATACGAAAGCGCAACAAGGTATTCGTTTTAATATTTTTCAATTAAATCAAACGTATTCAGGAAAAGATGCTCGTTTGAATATCGGTCCAAAAGGTTTTACAGGAGAGAAATACGGAGGTTCTACATATTGGGATACAGAAGCATATTGTTTGCCATTTTATATGGTAACAAAAAATCAAGAAGTTGCGCGAAACTTGTTAATGTACCGTTTTAATCAATTGGATAAAGCAATTGAAAATGGAGAAAAATTAGGTTTCAATAAAGGTGCAGCTTTGTATCCGATGGTTACGATGAATGGTGAAGAATGCCACAACGAGTGGGAAATTACATTCGAGGAAATTCACCGTAATGGAGCGATTGCTTTTGCGATTTACAACTATGTTCGTTTTACGGGAGATCAAACCTACATTCCAGAAGCTGGTTTAGAGGTTTTATTAGGAATTGCGCGTTTTTGGAAACAGCGTGTAAACTGGTCAAACGACAAAAAACAATACGTGATGTTAGGTGTTACGGGACCTAACGAATACGAAAATAACGTCAACAACAATTTCCATTCTAATTATTGTGCACAATGGTGTATGAATTATTTGTTGGAACAAGTTGAAAATGTCAAAACAAATTATCCAGAAGATTTTGCACGTATTGCAGCTAAAACAAATATTACTGATGCAGAATTAGCAGAGATGAAAGAAGTTGCGGCGAATATTTATTTTCCTTTCAGCGAAGAATTAGGAATTTATTTACAGCAAGATGGTTTCTTGGATAAAGATTTAACACCTGTTTCTGAATTATCAAAAGAAGAACGTCCAATTAACCAAAAATGGTCGTGGGACAGAATTTTACGTTCGGCTTACATCAAACAAGCAGATGTTTTACAATCGTTCTATTATTTTGAAGATCAATTTTCGAAAGAACAATTAGAAAAACATTTTGATTTCTACGAACCATTAACGGTTCACGAATCATCTTTATCGCCTTGTGTTCACTCTATTCAAGCGGCAACGTTGGGGAGAATGGAACAAGCGTATACATTTTATTTGAGAACTTCTCGTTTGGATTTAGACGATTATAACAAAGAAGTTCACGAAGGATTACACATCACATCTATGGCAGGAACTTGGATGTCGATTGTAGAAGGATTTGGAGGAATGCGTGTGAAAAACGATCAATTGTATTTTGAGCCACGTTTACCAGAACAATGGGAAGGATTTACATTCAAAGTGAATTTCCGTCATCAAATCCTAAAAGTTATCGTAAATAAAGGAGAAACAACTTTTGAATTGGAAGGAACAGAACCGTTAGAGGTTTATGTTTTTGACCAGAAAGTAGTTGTTCAGCCTTCGATTTAATAAAGGGAATCTAATACCTTGAAGGCTTCGGTTTTCAGGGTATTTTTATTTAAAGTAGAAAGTTTTAAGTTATAATTTCACGTCACTTCGAGTGAATTTTTGAAATGAAAATGAAGAAAATTTGTATCGAGAAGTAAGATGTGAATATTCGTCTAATTTCTCGATACAATTCTTATCAGAATCACTCGAAATGACGAATAAAAGAATTATCCTGAATTCATTTCAGGATCGCATGAAGTAGAGAATGAGAAGCTGAAACAAATTCAGCTCGGCAGAGAATTAAAAAGATTCTTTGATAAAATCAGAATGATAATTTCATTAATGTAGTAAAGTAAATGTCATTCCGACGAATGGAGGAATCTAAAAAAAACAAAACACATGAAAAAAATACTATTATTATCATCTTTCCTATCAACATTTGCGTTTGCTCAAATCCAAAAAGTTGAGCCAATGTTTTGGTGGAAAGGAATGAAAAATCCAGAAGTTCAAATTTTGGTTTATGGGAAAGATATTAGTAAATACAATATTGAATTATCGGATAATGTAAAAATTCAAAATTTACAGAAAACTGAAAATCCAAATTATGTTTTTGTAACGATTAATACGAATGAAGTAAACAAATCATCATTCAAAATTAACATCAAAAACAAAAATAAAATTGTTGATTCGTATACATACGAGTTAAAAGATCGTCAACCAAATTCTGCAAATCGTTCATCTTTTACGTCAAAAGATATGGTGTATTTGATTATGCCAGATCGTTTTGCGAATGGTGATGAAAGCAATGATTCGAAGAAAGAGTTAACAGATAAAGCCAATCGTTCTATCCCAGATGGCCGTCATGGTGGGGATTTGCGAGGAATTATTAACAATTTAGATTATTTACAAAATCTTGGCGCAACAGCGGTTTGGTTAACACCTGTTAATGAAGATAATGAAAAACAACATTCCTATCACGGTTATGCACAAACTGATTTGTATAAGATTGATGGACGTTACGGAAGCAATGAAGATTATCGCGAATTATCACAGAAATTAAATCAACGTGGAATGATGTTGATTCAAGATTATGTGACAAATCATTGGGGAATTTCGCATTGGATGATTCAAGATTTGCCTTCGCAAGATTGGATTCACAAATTTCCTGGAGGAAAAGATGGTTTCCGTCGTTCCAATTATCGTACAACAACCCAATTTGATAAAAACGCGGCAGAAGTAGACAAAAAAGAAGCGTTGAATGGTTGGTTTGATTATACAATGCCAGATATGAATCAATCAAATCCGTTGGTGCTAAATTATCTGACGCAAAATGCAATTTGGTGGATAGAATATGCAGAATTAGGCGGAATGCGTGTCGATACATATCCATATAATGACAAAGAAGGAATGGCAAAATGGGTAAAAGCAATTACGACAGAATATCCAAATTTCAATGTAGTTGGAGAGGCTTGGATGTATTCGGCAGCACATATTTCGTATTGGCAAAAAGATTCTAAAATTGCTAAAATCGATAATTATAATTCGTATTTACCTTCGGTAATGGATTTTCCATTGTTTTCAGAATTGCCAAAAGCAATCAAGGAAGAGGAATCGTGGGACAAAGGAATGATTAAATTGTACAATTCATTTACCAATGATTTCTTGTATCCGAATGTCAACAATATGTTTGTGTTTATGGAAAATCATGATACAGAGCGTTGGAATGAAGTGATGAATGGTGATGTGAATGATTATAAACTTGGTTTGTCATTAATCTCTACTGTCCGTGGAATTCCGCAAGTATATTACGGTTCTGAAATCGGAATGCGAGGAGATAAAAGTAAAGGTGATGCAGCAATTCGACAAGATTTTCCTGGAGGTTGGAAGTCAGATAAACAGTCGGCTTTTACAAATGAAGGAAGAACTGCGGAGCAAAAAACGTTTCATGATTTTACAGCAAAACTTTTCAATTGGCGCAAAAATAAAGAAGTTATTCATTCAGGGAAAACAAAACATTACATGCCACAGAGTAATGTTTATGTGTATTTCAGATACAATGATAACGAATCTGTAATGGTTATTTTGAATGCAAATCCAGAAAAACAAACGTTCAAATTAGATCGTTTTGCAGAATCATTAAACGGATTTACTTCTGGAAAAGATATTATTTCGGACAAATTTTTACCAATCAATATAAATGGAGAAATCACAATTGATGGTAAATCTTCGATGATTATTGAACTTGGAAAGTAGTACGTTTAAGTTCTAATTTCACGTCACTTCGAGTGAATTTTCGAAATGTAATGGAGAAAATTTGTATCGAGAAGTAAGATGTGAATATTCGAAATGTAATGGAGAAAATTTGTATCGAGAAGTAAGATGTGAATATTCGAAATGTAATGGAGAAAATTTGTATCGAGAAGTAAGATGTGAATATTCGTCTAATTTCTCGATACAATTCTTATCAGAATCACTCGAAATGACGAATAAACAAGGTCATCCTGAACTCGTTTCAGGATCGCATAAAGTAGACGATGAGAAGCTGAAACAAGTTCAGCTTGACAAGAAATTTATTGCTTTAAGCATTAGGCGTAAAGCATAAAACAGACAATAAAACAAAAACAAGAAATATGAAAAACTTTAAGTTTATACTGGGGTTAGGAATCGCGATGATGAATATGGTTTATGGACAAGAGTTGAAATCACCAAATGGAAATTTTGTGATGGATTTTTCGTTGTCTAAAGACGGAAAACCTACTTATCAGTTAAAGTACAAAGGTAAAGATGTTATAAAACCAAGTCATTTAGGTTTTGAGTTTAAAACAAAACACAAAGAAATGGATTTTGCAGTGCAAGATCGCGTAGAAGATGAAAAGGCAAAAGATATTGCAAACTTTTTATCAGGGTTTAAAATCATCGATACTAAAACGTCAACATTCGACGAAACTTGGAAACCAGTTTGGGGAGAAGTAGATAAAATCAGAAATAATTTTAACGAATTAGCTGTTACGGTTTCTCAACCAAATACAGATCGTCAAATGATTATTCGTTTTCGTTTGTTCAACGAAGGTTTAGGTTTCCGTTATGAATTTCCAGAACAAAAGAATTTAAAATATTTTGTGATCAAAGAAGAACATTCTCAGTTTGCAATGGCGGGAGATCACACTGCTTTTTGGATTCCTGGTGATTATGATACGCAAGAATACGATTACACAGAATCTAAATTATCAGAAATTAGAGGATTATTTGATAAAGCTTATATTGGAAATGCATCTCAACAAGCCTTCTCTAAAACAGGTGTACAAACAGCTTTGATGATGAAAGCAACAAATGGACTTTATATCAATTTACACGAAGCTGCGTTGATTAATTATCCTGCAATGAGTTTAAATTTAGATGATAAAACATTAACGTTTGAATCTTGGTTAACTCCAGATGCTTTGGGTGATAAAGGTTATTTACAGGCACCTTTCAATACGCCTTGGCGTACAATTATTGCGAGTGATGATGCACGAGAAGTTGCTTTCAAAGGGCCGCAATTGGTTTATAATTTGAATGAACCTTCAAAAATTAAAGACACTTCTTGGATCAAACCTGTAAAATACGTTGGTGTTTGGTGGGAAATGATTACAGGAAAAAGTTCTTGGGCATATACAGATGATTTCCCGACGGTGCAATTAGGTGTAACCGATTATAAAAATGCGAAACCAAACGGTAAGCATGGAGCAAATAATGAACATGTAAAAGAGTACATTGATTTTGCTGCAGAAAACGGATTTGACGCTGTTTTAGTTGAAGGTTGGAACGAAGGTTGGGAAGATTGGTTCGGTAATCACAAAGATTATGTGTTCGATTTTGTAACGCCTTATCCAGATTTTGATGTAAAAATGTTAAACGCTTACGCAAAATCAAAAGGTGTAAAAATTATGATGCATCACGAAACGTCTGGATCAATTCGTAATTATGAAAGACATTTGGATAAAGCCTATAAATTCATGAATGATAACGGTTATACATCTGTAAAAAGTGGATATGTAGGTGATATCGTTCCTCGTGGAGATTATCATTACAGCCAAAATACGATTAATCATTATCAATATGCAATCGAAAAAGCGGCTGAATATAAAATTATGGTTAATGCTCACGAAGCGGTTCGTCCTACAGGAGTTGCGCGTACATGGCCAAATTTAATCGGTAATGAATCTGCGCGTGGAACAGAATACCAAGCTTTTGGAGGTTCTAAACCAAATCACGTAACAGTTTTACCTTTCACGCGTCTTTTAGGTGGACCAATGGATTATACGCCTGGTATTTTCGAAATGGATGTGGAGAAATTAAATCCAAACAACCATTCGCACGTTAATTCTACGATTGCAAATCAGTTGGCTTTATATGTGACAATGTATTCGCCTTTGCAAATGGCTGCTGATATTATTGAGCATTACAAACAATTTTCTGATGCATTTCAATTTATCAAAGATGTGCCTGTAGATTGGCAAGATTCTAACTATTTAGAAGCTGAACCAGGAAGATATTTAACAATTGCACGTAAAGACAAAAACTCGAATAATTGGTTTGTTGGAAATGTAAATGGTGAAACGCCTCGTTCAACGAAAATCAAGTTAGATTTCTTAGATAAAGGGAAAAAATACGAAGCGAAAATCTATGCTGATGCAAAAGATGCGCATTACAAAACAAATCCTCAAGCCTATAAAATCGAAACAAAAAAGGTTGATTCAAAATCTGTTTTAGATTTAACATCTCAAGCTGGTGGAGGTTTTGCAATTAGTATCAAAGAGATTAAATAAAGTCATCTTGACAAGAAATTAAAAAAGCTTCTTCGATAATTTCAGAATGACAATAAAGTAAATGTCATTCCGACGAATGGAGGAATCTAAAAGTAATATGTTCTACGTTATAAGTTGGGTAAAAAAACTTTAAACGTAGAACTTAAAGCGTACAACATAATTATGAAAAAAATATTTTTCACGTTAGGAATAGCTTCATTGTTTTTAAGCTCTTGCTCAAAAACAACAACACAAGCTACGCAGACAAATCATTCAGAAAAACAACCATTTGTTTGGAATGGTGCAAATATTTATTTTTTGTTGACTGATCGTTTCGAGAATGGAGATAAAAAGAATGATATCAATTACGGAAGAACTGCCGAAACTGCTAAATTAAGAGGTTTTGAAGGTGGAGATTTTTGTGGAGTAATCAATAAAATAGAAGATAATTATTTTTCAGATTTAGGAGTTAATGCGATTTGGATGACACCAATTGTGGAGCAAATTCACGGTTTTGTAGACGAAGGACAAGGAAAAACATATGGATTTCACGGTTATTGGACAAAAGATTGGACGTCGATTGATAAAAACTGGGGAACTGAAAAAGAGTTGCAAGAATTGGTTGATAAAGCGCATGCGAAAGGTATTCGTATTATGTTGGATGCGGTGATTAATCACACAGGTCCATTCACAAATTCGGACGGTGTTTTTCCAGCTGATTGGGTTCGTGTTTCTCCACAATGTACCTATGAGTCTTACAAAACGACGATAGAATGTACGTTGGTGAAAAATCTTCCAGACATTTTAACGGAATCTGAAAATGATGTAATGTTGCCACCGCAATTGTTAGCAAAATGGTCAAAAGAAGGTCGTTTGGATAAAGAAGTTGCTGAGTTGAATGTTTTTTTCGCGAAATATAATCTTCCAAAAGCACCGAAATATTACATTATGAAATGGCTTTCAGATTATATTCGTAAGTACGGAATTGATGGTTATCGTGTCGATACGGTGAAACATACTGAAGAAAATGTTTGGAAGAAATTCGAGGAAATTTGTCAAGATGCGTTTACTGAATATAAAGCGAATAATCCTACAAAAGTATTGGATCAAAACAAGTTTTTCTTGTTAGGAGAAGTTTATGGATATTCAATTAATGATGGTCAACAATATAATTTTCCTGATAAAACGGTTAATTATTTCGAGAATGGATTTGATGCATTAATCAATTTTGATTTGCGTTCAACTCAAAAAGAATCTAATCAAACGGTTTTTGATCGATACAATGATATTCTTCAAAACAAGATGAAAGGAAAGTCTGTGATGAGCTACATTACATCGCACGATGATGGTTCGCCTTTTGATAAAGATCGTCAAAATCCTTGGGATGCAGGAACTCGATTGTTGTTGGCGCCAGGGATTTCGCAAATTTATTATGGAGACGAAACGGCTCGTCCGTTAGAGGTTGAAGGTGTTGATGGAGATGCAAATCTTCGTTCGAATATGAATTGGGAAGATATTAAACCAAATTCAGAAACGGAATCATTATTGAATCATTACCAAAAATTAGGACAATTTAGACGAAGTCATCCAGCAGTTGGAGCAGGAAATCAAACAGATTTGCAAAATTCTCCGTATATTTTTACAAGAAAATA
Organism: Empedobacter falsenii; assembly: GCF_013488205.1. NCBI lineage: Bacteria > Pseudomonadati > Bacteroidota > Flavobacteriia > Flavobacteriales > Weeksellaceae > Empedobacter > Empedobacter falsenii. Next base: position 299,859 of record NZ_CP040908.1, read on the forward strand.
TAAGACAGACGAAGTGGTGATTGGTTTGGAAATGCCAATTGGTAAAAACACAATTAATGTAAGTTCTGTTTGGAAAGATGGTACGAAAGTTCGCGATGCTTATTCAGGTTTTTCTGGAAAAGTTGTGAACGGAAATTTAGAA